>JACSRH010000268.1 GCA_014879855.1 Caldilineaceae bacterium
GCGGGATACACGTGACCGCCCGTTCCCCCGCCCGAGATCAACACGTTCATACGAATACCTTCCTGGCTGCGCCGTGCGCGGCGCAGTTTCGATGCTAAACCGGCTGATGCTGAGCAGCACGCCGATCCCGATCAGCGACGCCACCAACGAACTGCCGCCATAGCTGACGAACGGCAGCGTCACCCCGGTCGGAGGCGACACGGCCACGATCACCGCCATATTGAGCAGCGTCTGCAAGATCAGGATTGTGGTAATGCCGGTTGCCAACAACATGCCGAAATTGTCGGGCGCGCGCAGCGCAATCCGCAGCCCGCGATAGGCGAGCAAGGCAAAGAGCAGGATCACAAAGAGTGCGCCAAGCAGACCAAGCTCCTCGCCAATGACGCCGTAAATGTTGTCGCTCCAACTGACGGGCAGATAGCCGGTCTGTTGCGCCAGCCCATTGCCCAGGCCGCGCCCAAAGAGACCGCCGCGCATCAATGCCTGGACGCCCTGGCTGACCTGCCATTCGTCGCTGGCGATGGGGTTGCCCACCGAGTCCAGGTAACGTTGGATGCGGTCTGCGGCGTAGCTGCTGTAGCTGATGACAAGAAAGAAGGTGCCGGCCGCCACCACGCCCACCGCGGCCAACTGCTTCAAATCTGCCCCGGCGACAAAGAGCATGACCGCGGCGGTCGCCACAATCAGAATTGCCGTGCTGATTTCCGGCTGCAGGACGATCAACACCGCCACAACCCCCATCAGCACACCAAAGGGCAGCAGCCCGGCGCGCGCATCGCGGATGCGGCGTCCTTTGCTGGTGAGCCAGGCGCTCACGTAGATGATGATGGCGATCTTGGCCGGCTCGCTCGGCTGGATGCTGCCTTGGTAGTAGGTGCGCGTGGCGCCAAAGCGTTCGGCGCCAAACAGGACGACCGCCACCAAGGACAGCAACGCAATGCCCATGAGCGGGATGCTCCACCGATCCCAGAAAGTGTAAGGGATGCGTGCGGTCACGATCAGCCCGCCAATGCCGATCGCCAGCCAGATCAACTGACGCGTCAAAAAATAGTAAGGGTTGTCGAACCCTTCGATGCCGCGCGGGTAGCTGGCGCTAAAGACCATGACCACGCCCAGCATCAGGAGCATGGTGACCACCGAAAGCAAGGCCCAGTCGTAGTTTCCCTTGGGTTTTGAGGTTCGTCCCGTCTTTGTCATGTCGCCCCTCCCGGCGCTTTGCACGCCAGCCGGCGGAAGTGTTCGCCCCGCTGCTCGAAGTCGCGATAAGCGTCGTAGCTGGCGCCGCCTGGCGAAAGCAGCACAACCGCCCTCCCTGGCGCTGCCGCGCGCGCCGCCAACTCGACCGCTTCATCCAGCCGGTGTACGATCGCCGTGCTTGGTGCAGGCTGTTGGCGAAACGCAGCCCGCTCCTGCACTTTGCGCACGATCATCCCGCCCGCGTCACCAAAGCCGATCAGAAAATCCACGCGTGCCAATACTTCATCAGCGAAGGTTTCCCAGGGCAGATGCTTGTCTTTGCCGCCGGCCAGCAGGATCAGCGTCTGGTCGAGGGCGCTGAAGCTGCGCAGACCAGCGACCGCGCGTTCGGGCGAGGTCGCAATGCTGTCGTTGACCCACAGGACGCCTTTGGTCTCCGCCACAATCTCCAGGCGGTGCGGCACGCCGGCAAAGGTGCGCGCCACCGTTGCCATGCCTTCCACCGTGGCGCCGGCCGCGCCGCTGATCGCCGCCGCGGCCAGGAGATTGCTGACGTTATGTTGGCCGCGCAGCCGCAGTTCGTCGTCGCGGCAGATCGGCTGCCCCTGGTAGTAAAGCCATCCGGCCGCGCCCCAGGCGCCGTTGTTCACCGGCTGGTCGCGATGAAAGAGGGCGAGCGGCGCATGCCGTCCGGCAACAAGCGCCCCCACCTCCTCCAGCAAAGCGTCCAGCGCTGTGGGCGCCCACGTTGCTGGCAGTGGTGGATCGCTGCTTCGCCACTCGCCGCTCGCCACTCTCCGGGTGACAGCGTCTTCGGCGCTCAATACGATCGTGGCGGCGTCGGGTAGACAGCGCAGCAAGTTAAATTTTGCCGCCGCGTACGCCGTCATGTCGGCATGTCGATCCAAATGATTGGGCGTAATGTTCAAGATGGCGGCTATATCCGGGCCCACGCCTTGAAGCTCGCCCCACGCCCAGTGCGGATCGAACAGCTCCAACTGAAAGCTGCTCAACTCCAGCACGATGCAGTCGCCCGGCGCGATGGCGTCCAGGCGGTCGATCAGCGGCGCGCCGATATTGCCGCCGACGTGGACGCACTGGCCGCTTGCCTCCAGCATCTTGCCCACGAGCGTCGTTGTGGTGGTTTTGCCGCTGCTGCCGGTGATGGCCACGAGCGGGCCAAGCTCACGCTGGCGCGCCAGTTGCAGGGTCAGCAGGCTATCGTTGCTCAGCGGGATGCCGCGGCGGATGGCTTCTTGCACGATGTCAAGCTGAGGCGGAACGCCGCCGCTCAGGCAGAGCAGATCGCACGCGTCGAGCAGCTCTGGTGGGTGGCCGCCCAACACCAGCTTGACCGGCAGATCACCCAGCCGTGCGATGTCCGCCGCCAGCTTTTCCTCCGAAGCGGCGTCGCTGATCGTCACCTGGGCGCCAGCGCGGGTAAAAAAGCGCGCCAAGGCGGACCCCTGCCGGGCCAATCCTAGAATTACAATGCGCTGTCCGCGAAAGTCCGTCATCCTGTTATCCAATGGCGCGTTATCTAGCTAGCCGCATCAGATCAACGCCAACGCGACGCCCAACATGCCGGCCAATACCGATGTGATAAAAAAGCGCTCCTTGACCTGCATTTCGCTCCAGCCAAGCAGCTCGAAATGGTGATGCAGCGGCGCCATCTTGAAGACGCGGCGCCCCTGCCCATACAGACGTTTGGTCAGCTTGAAATAGCTGACCTGGATCATGACGCTCAACGCCTCGGCCGCGAAGACCAGGCCGATCACCGGCAACAGCAGCCATTGTCCGGTCATGATCGAGACCAACCCCAGGGTGGCGCCCAGCGACAGTGCGCCGGTGTCCCCCATGATCAATTGCGCGGGGTAGGCGTTGTACCAGAGAAAGCCCATGATGGCGCCCGTCAGTGTAAAGCAAAAGATCGCCAGATAGACCTGATCTTGTAGATAGGCGATGGTGCCGTAGCAGGCAAACGAGACCAGACTGGCGCTGCCGGCGAGACTATCCAGCCCATCGGCGAAGTTGACTGCATTGCTGGTCAGGTAGAGGATGATAATTGTCGCTGGAATGATCAGCGGCCCGACCTGAAAAAAATCGACAAAGCGCGGCACGCCTACGTAATCCCAGTGCGGCGGCCCATAGTAGAGCACCACACCAATGAAGGTGGCAAAGGCAATCTGGAACGCGCTCTTCATGCGTGGACTCATGCCCTCACCGCGGCCGCGGATTCCTTTGATGCCCTGCCAATCATCGACGGCGCCGAGAATGGCGTGCGAACCTAGACAGAAGAAGAGCAACAGCGTGCTTTGACCGATGGCGTCCATGCCCAACAGGTTGACGATATTTAGCAAACCAATAATCACCAGCACCGGCACGACAAAGAGGAAGCCGCCCATTGTCGGCGTGCCGGTCTTGAGCTGATGGCTGCCCGGCTGCTCAATGCGAATCTGCTTGCCTATCCCCTTGCGGCGCAGAAAGCCGATCAGCGGTCGCCCCCAGATTACGGCAAAGAAGAAGCTCACCGCGCCCAACGCCAGCGCATAGGCCATTCTTGGTTCTAACGGGTTATCCATCGGCTGGCTCTCCTGCGGTGCTGGCAGGCCCTGCACTGCTGGCAGAACTAGCGCGGCTGGGGCCAGCGTTGGTCGCGCTGGCGGTGATTTCGGCGACAATAACATCCATCCCCACCGCGCGGCTGCCCTTCACCAACACCAGGTCATTGGCCTGAATGACCTGGCGCAGCAGATCGATGGCGTCGTGATGGGTGGGCAGGATGTGCAAATTTTCCGCGGCGAAACCTGCCTCGCGTGCTTCTGCGCCAATGCTGGCGCCCAACTGTCCGACCGTGACGAGAATATCGACGACATCGGCGCTGCGCCGTCCCACGATCTGATGCCCCTCGGTCTCGTAGCTGCCCAATTCGAGCATATCGCCCAGGACGGCGACACGGCGACCTGCGCCCACAGGCTGAATATCAGCTATCAGATTCAGCGCCGCGATCGTACTGGTCGGGCTCGCGTTATAGGTGTCATCGATCAAGGTGCTGTCGTTGATGCCGCGCACAGCAACCAGCCGCAACTGTCCGGCCAGCGTCTGTAAACCAGCGATGATTTCGTTCCACTCCAGGCCATCCACCAGACCGGCGGCCGCGGCGCACAGAGCGGTGTGGACGCTGTGGCGGCCTAACAGCGGCACTTTGATGTACAAGGATTCGACTCTTGCTGCATCTGCGCGCCGATAATGGAAGCGAAAACGCGCGCCTTCCATTCCCATTCCTTCGATTTCATCCGCCCACAGATCAGCTTCGTCCGTCAAGCCATAGCGAAAGAGGCGCGCCTGGGTCATTTCCGCCATGGCGCGCACCCGCTCGTCGTCCCAGTTGAGGATGGCGACGCCGCCGTTCTCTGCGGTGGGCAGCGCGCGCACGAGTTCTGACTTGGCTTGCGCGATGCGCTCAATTGTCCCGAGCCGGCTGAGATGCACCGGCCCCACATTGGTCACGATGCCGATCTGTGGCCGCGCCAGTTGGCAGAGGCGTTCGATCTCGCCCACCCCATACATGCCCATCTCAAGCACCGCGCGTGTGTGCGTCATGTGCAGCCCCATCAGCGCCAATGGTAGACCTTGCTCGCTGTTGAGATTGCCAGGCGAGGCATGGGTTGTGTAGCGCTGCCGCAGCACACTTGCCGTGAGTTCTTTGGTGCTGGTCTTGCCCACGCTGCCGGTGACGCCCACCACGCGCAGCGCTGGATTGGTTCTGTGGAACCGTTGAAACGCGCCAACCTTCTGGATCGCCTGTACACTATCATCCACGACGTAAGCGATCGGCGCGCCCGGCTGGTAGGATTCGGGCAGCGTCGCGTGGATCGCCCAGCGTCCGCGCGTGCAGTCGACAATTGCCGCGCCTGTTGCGTGTGCGGTTTCACGGCCTCGCTCTTCGATGATCACTGCCTGGGCGTTGTTGTGCAGCGCCGCGCCTACGTAAGCGTGGCCGTCCGTGTTTTGCCCCATGAGCGCGACAAACAAATCTTCATGGCGGATATCGCGGCTGTCCAACGCGGCATGGGCAAGCGGGATCGGCGGCAGCTCGATTGGCGGGATTTCGCCAGTCAGCGCTGTCCACAGGGTGTGCTGCGTGATCGAGATGGATGGATACGGTCGTTCGGCCAAAATATCAACTCTACTCTACGTTGTTTGATCCCAGACGCACCTCGTCTGGCGGGATGTTGAAATAATAGAAGAGACGGCGCGCCACCTGGGCAAAGGTCGGCGCGGCTGTGTAGCCGGCCCAGCGGCTGATCGACGGGTCCGGACGTTCTAGTTTGACCAGGATGACAAAGCGTGGGTCGTCGGCGGGCGCGTAGCCCACAAAGGTCACAATGGTGTCATCTTCAGTGTAGCCTGCCTTGGTCGGAATTTGCGCGGTGCCGCTCTTGCCGGCAATCCTGTAGCCAGACACCCCGGCTGCCTGGTTCCCTTCTTCCACTACTTTTACAAGAATGTCGGTCATCTCTTTGGCGATCTCTGGGCGCACTGTCGTCCCCAACACAGTTGGCTCTGTCGTCTGCACCTTGCCATCTAACACACGGGCTTTAACGACATACGGGCGCATCAACTTGCCGCCATTGGCAATCGAAGCAACCGCATTCGCCATCTGAATCGGCGTAACGGCCAACCCTTGCCCAAAGCTATTGGTGCCAAGGTCGGAAAGACTCCAATCCAGCGTGCCTGGTTTCTTGGTCAACCCATAGACCTCGCCGGCCAGGTCGATCTCCGTGACTTTGCCAAAACCAAAGCGTTCGATGTACTGGTAGAACTGGCGTTGCCCCATCAGCAGCGACCACTGCGCGGTGATGACATTGAGCGAGCGCGCCAGCGCTTCGGTCATATCCACCTCGCCATGCCCGGCGCGGTCACTGTTCAGGATCACGCGCTGGCCCACGGCGATCGAACCAGTGTCGGTCAGCTTCTGCGTCGGGGTGACGACGCCGCTGTCCAGCGCCGCGGCCGCAGTGATGATCTTGAAAACGGAGCCAGGTTCATATTGAGCGCTCACCGCAGGATTCTGAAGCGAAGCCGGATCCGATTCGCCAAATGCATTCGGATCAAAGGTGGGCGCATTCGCCATCGCCAGCACTTCGCCCGTGCTCGGCTCCATCACGATGATGGTGCCGGCTTTGGCCTTGTACAGTTCCAGCGCCCGCGCAAGTTCTTCTTCCGCAATCCATTGGACGTTGCGGTCGATCGTCAGGATCAGGTCGCGGCCCGCCACCGAGGGCAGAAAGCGGCGCACATTTGCAGGCAGCGCGGTAAAAGGTTCAGTCGTCTTGCTGGTCAAGCCGACGCCGCTGCGCTCCCTCAAGTAGGATTCGTAAAAGCCTTCCACGCCATACACGCCCCGCAGCCATGTCGCATTTTCCAACATCGCCATGATGCCCAGCAAGTGCGCACCCACTTGCTTTTCCGGATAATAGCGCTGCGGCGTCGGCGTCAAGGTGATGTACAGCAGCGGATGGAGTCCGGGCGCCTTGGCCAGCCGGTTTCGCTCGTCCAGGATGCGATGGCCGGCTTCCAGGCTGATGGCTGGGGCCAGGCGCAGGTAGAGCCGATCGGCGTAACCGCGGAGCAGATCGTAAGTGTCCGTTGCGGAGATGCCGGCCAACTCTTCAAGCGCGTCAGCGACCTGCCGGCGCTCCTCGTCACTTTCAAAATAAATTGGCGTAGTTGAGACTTCGTAAAAATAACGGTCGGCAGCCAACAGCACGCCATTGCGATCGACGATCGACCCGCGCGGCGATTCAGCCTGATGTGGCAGCCCGGCAGCCCGACTCTCGCCAAACTGAAGCACCTGATGCACAAAAAGCGCCAATGCAACCAACGCTGTTACAATCCCAAACCCAAAGATAATCATCCAGAAGCGCCATAGTTCACGCTTCTGGATGGTTTCAGTGGGCATCGTAAGTTGTTCGCTCATTGTCTGCGGCGCTGCAGACCGAGAGGTCTCTGGAACCGCCGCGGTCATGGCATCCAACGCTCCGTAAATCCTGTGGCAAACCCGCCGACTGCCTGCGCTGTCGTCTGCGTCGCTTGCTGCACCCATGCTCCAGCTGCACCCAACCCGCGTCCCACCGCGTCGATGAAGCCCTGTTCGGGGCCGGCATTCCTGGTCGAGCGCCCGGGCGGTTGTATGACAGCGGGCAACGAGGTCGGTGGGGCGTCCGCCAAACCTGACGTCACGTCACTCGCCACTGCATCACGGCGCACATACACGCGGTCGGTGGCTGGGCGGAACCCTTGCTGAAGTGCAGCTTCCTCGACCCGATCCAGGGTGGAGCTGTTTGCAATTGCAAAGATGACTTCGCTGTTCTCGCGCTCAATCTGTTGACGCTGCGCGGTAAGCTCGCTGACCAGAAGCTGCTCTTGTGCGATCTGGACAGTCAGCCAGACGTGCACCAGCAACCCTGCGCCAATGGTCAGCACGCCTAGCAGCAGCAACAGGTATTGCTGATAGGTTTCCGGCAGCCACAACATTTCTTGCATGATCTCTAGCCGGCGCCGGCTGAAGGTCTGCTGGATGGAGCCAGTAATTTCGGTTGTAACGGACGTTGGCAGGCTGCCGCGCTGTAGCATGACTACCCCAATGGATCATTTGTAATGTGAACTTGCCAGGTTGTAGTAGGGGCGACGCATGCGTCGCCCCTACACTACGGAAGGCTGCGAAGAGCCTCCGAATTTAG
>JACSRH010000266.1 GCA_014879855.1 Caldilineaceae bacterium
CACTGCACCGAGTTCACTGCACCGAGTTCACTGCACCGAGTTCACTGCACCGAGTTCACTGCACCGAGAAAGGAAAAAAACGTGCTTTCACTGACCAGCGACTATATCACCGACCATGGCGACCCCGATCCCTATTTGCGCGCCCTGTCCGAAGCCGGTTTCACGCATGTGCATTGGTGTCATCAATGGCGCTCCGATTTTCTCTACGCCGACAGCGAGATCGCGCAGATTGGGCGCTGGCTGCGCGACTACGGCCTCAAGCTGAACGACGTGCACGGCTCGGAGGGCATCGAGAAGTTCTGGTACGCACCGCAAGAATATGCCAGGCTGGCCGGGATCGAACTGGTCAAGAATCGCATCCACCTGGCGGAGCAGTTGGGCGGCGACGCTGTGGTCATGCATGTTTACCCGCCGACCATACAGCCGGAGCTCAGTAGCTTCAACGACTTTTTATTCGACCAGATCCGTCGCTCGCTGGACGATCTCGAAGCGTATGCACGTGCACGCGGGGTGCGCATCGCGCTCGAAAATCTGATCGACTTTGCTGCTGTAGAGGCTGGCGTCACGGACACGGCGCACGCCGGCGATAACGCCGATTTGCTGGCCCGGCTGTTGGCGGTTTATGATCCAGCGTTCCTCGGCTTCTGCTTCGACTCCGGCCATGCCGTGCTGGGCTTCGACCGCATTGCACGCTACACCCCGCTCTTCGACCGGCTGGCAGTGCTTCACCTGCATGACAACGACGGCGCCGGCGATCTTCACCTGCCGCTAGGGGATGGCGTTGTCAACTGGGCGCACGTCGCCGCGTTGGTCGTGACATCGCCGTACGCCAAGCCATTGAGCTTCGAGCTGTCGATCCGCCACACACGCTTCACGGAAGCTGCGCCCTTCCTCGCCTACAGCATGGCGGGTTGCCGCCATTTTGCCGGGCAAGTTGCAAGGCTGCGCGCGCAGGCATAGTTTATTGCTCCTCTGCCTCTCTGCGCCAAAGGAGTTTCACGAAACACTGAGCCGCTGTTTGAAAAGGGCAAATCTCAACGCTGAGACGCGGAAAGGCAGAGGCGCGCAGAAATGCCTTTGCGTCTCTGCTTCTCTGCGCCTTTGCGTTGAGAAACTATGTTCCAAGTCAGCTCTCTGAGGTTATTTGTCAAGCAGCGCCAGCATCGCCGCGGGCTCGACGAGCTTGATGCGCGGCTTGCCATGCGCCTTGCCGTCGGCCACCTCTTTGGCTTCGATGACCTTCCACTCTTCCTGCGTCACATAACGCACCCCGCGCGCCTGGAGCAGCGCGGGCACGGCTGTAGGATCTGGTTCGGGCGCTGGCGTCAGCTTGCCTTTTTGCAGGTCTTCCAACATGCTGTTGACCGACTCAATTGCATCCGGCTTGTTGGTGCCGATAACGCCATTCGGTCCACGCTTGATCCAGCCCGCGACATACTCGCCCGTGACCGTTTTACCTGTATCGAGATCGATGACGCGCCCGACTTCGTTGGGGATGACGCCGTGGCGTTGATCAAAAGGCACGCCTTCCAGCGGCACGCCCTTATAGCCAACCGAGCGCAGCACCAATCCGGCGGGAATCGTCTCGTACTGGCCGGTGCCCGACGGCTTGATATCGCCGCTGACCGCGGGACGCAGCTCGTTTTTCTCCATCTTGACGGCCACGATTTTGCCATTCTCGCCGATGATTTCGACCGGCGAGAGCAGAAAGCGAAAGTGGACGCGGCGCGGCTTGCCAGTGACGCCGATCTCGGCAAAGGCGCGCAAGTAGTCGAGATTTTTCTGCATCGAAGTGTCGCCCTCGATGGCTGCGCTGCTAGCGCGATCCAGGCGCAACTCGCTGTCGAGCACGATGGCGTCGGCAACCGCCAGATGCCCCATCTCGCGGATTTCGGCGTTGGTGAACTTTACTTGCGCGGGCCCGCGCCGCGCCACAATGTAGATGTCTTTGATATTGCTCTTGGCAAGCGCAGCCAGGGCGTAGTCAGCCATGTCGGAGTCGGCCAGTTCATCCACCGATTTCGCCAGAATGCGCGCCACGTCCATTGCCACATTGCCAACGCCGACAACAACGGCCGCCTCGCAACTCAGATCTATCTTTAGATGCTGATAATCCGGGTGACCGTTGTACCAGGCGACGAATTCTGTGGCGGACATGCTGTTGGGTAAATCTTCGCCCGGTATGCTGAGATGGCGATCCGACTGCGCGCCTGTCGTGTAGAAAATTGCGTCGTAGTGCTCTTTCAGCTCTGCGTGGGTAATATCTTTGCCAAATTCGACGTTGCCAAAATAGCGAAAGGTCGGCTCCGCGGCTGTGCGATCATAGGTCTTGGCAACGGCTTTGATGTTTTGGTGATCTGGCGCTACGCCATAACGTACAAGACCCCGCTGCGCGATCAGACGCTCGAACATGTCAACCGTGACCGTAACCTCCTGCTTGAGCAGCGCCGCCGCGGTATAAAAGCCAGAAGGCCCGGCGCCGACAATTGCGGCGCGCAACGGGCGCTCAGTCGTGCCTATCGTTGCTGTCATCTGTACATCCCTTTGTGATAAAAAAGTTGTAGAGGATAATAGTCGCCGCGTGTTAAGCTTTTTTCAACATCCCGCCAAATTGCCGCGCCAATGTCAGAATTGCAATGCCCAGCCCGAAATAATCCATCGGCCCAAGTTGCTTGACTGCGGTGATCGCGTCGGACTCGCCGTCCCCATTACCATCGCTGGCGACCCAGGCAAACGCCGCGCCCAGCAACGCGCCCGCGGCCATGCCAATCATCAATGAGCGCATCTTGTGACTCATCTTCGTTACTCCTTAACTTTACTGATTACTTTATCGGTTGGAGAGGAGGGGGCCTGGCGTCCCGGCAACAGGCTGCGGAAAATTGCGTCCCCACGCGCGGCCGCGCCGTGACTGCGCACCAGTGGCGTTGTGGCTTTGTCGGCAAACTTAGCGGTTTGCGTGCGGCCGATGCCGACATAGTAGCGCGCCAGCTTGACGCCTGAGGTGGCTTTGCGGCGGGCGATCATGGCGCCGCGCACAACAAAATAGAGGGCAACCGCGGTCAGAAGCGTCACGACAAGCTGCATCGATAACAAATAAAAGAGCGAAATGTCACGCCAAAAAGCCAAATCCATCAGCAGCCTCCTCCTGTTCAGCCGGCCAGCAGCGACCGGCGCTAATTCCATTTTAGCAGAACGCAACGCGCTTTTGCGAATATTGTTCGTAGTTCGCAGATCATAGGTCGGACCATCAGCCCGACTTTGGTAGTCGACCCACCACGTCGGGCTGATAGCCCGACCTCCTGTGCCAACTTCAAATCAATGCCGCCATCGCCTTGGCAATGGCTTCTTCCTCCGCGCGGCTGTGAATTTCGCCGTCGATGCGCCCCATCCGCAGCGCGCCGAGGATGTTGCGATAGATCACCCCGCGCGCGATGCCCATCCGTCGCAAGTCGTCGCCGTTCAAATCTGGCTGGATACGCTGCCATGTTGCCTGATAGCGGCGAATGTGGTCGAGCACCGTTGGGTCGTCGCACAGCACGGACAACAGCGCCATGCTGACCGGCGTCACCTGGTCGAGAATCTGTACAATCTGGCTGGGGCGCGTGGCAGGATCGGCCAGCCGGTCAAGCGAGCGGCGCAAAATGGACATGTCACGCAATAAATGCTGCGTTTCGACGCGCAATCCCAATCTTTCCTGTAGGGCGTGCGTTTCTTTTGCCCGCAGCGGATAAGCAAGGATGGCAAGATAGAGACGCTCGATCGGCGCTTCGGCTAGCTGTGGGTCGGCATCGCTGGCCTGGCGGCGGGCGCGCAGGTCGATGAATTGTTGCGCCATGCTGGCTGTCATGCACAGGCTCGGGTAAATCTGGCGCAAAATCCCCAAGGCATCCAGCCGCCGCATGGCTTTTTCGGGCGTGGCCTCCTGCAAAATGCGCTCAAGCTCGTGGCGAATGCGCGCCGGCGTCACACGATCGAGCAGTTCAAGCGCGTCGCCGAGCAGCTCCACGGTGCGCGGCTCGATAGCAAAGTCAAAGCGTTGTTCGTAGCGCACCGCACGCAGGATGCGCGTGGGGTCGTCGACGAAGCTGAGGCTGTGCAGCACGCGCACCAGTCCCGCGCGCAGGTCAGCCAGCCCGCCCCAGGCGTCGAGCAGCTCCCCCCAGCGGTCGGGGTTGAGACAGAGCGCCAGCGTATTGATTGTAAAATCGCGGCGGTGCAGGTCAAGCTTGATGCTGCTCTGCTGCACCGTAGGCAGCACGGTCGGCGCCGCATAGAATTCAGTGCGCGCGGTCACAAAATCGAGGTGCGGCGGCAGATCGGCCGCATCGGCGCTCTCTAGCCCGTCTAGCAGCGCCGCAACCTGCACCGGGGCATCGGAGCGGGTGAGCAGCCATTTGGCAGTGCCAAAGCGTCTGTGCTCCACGATTCTGCCGCCATATTTGGCCTGGAGGCGCCGCGCAAAGGCGATCGCATCCCCCTCCACCACGATGTCCACATCAAGCGCCAGCGCGCGCCGGCTGACGATATCCAACATCAGGTCGCGCACAAAGCCGCCGACGACGTAGACGTCGTAACTCATGGCATCGACCTCGCGGCCGATCAACGCCAGCAGGTGAAGTTGGACGGGCGACAACACGCGGCGCAATTTGGCGGCCAGTTCGCCGGCGCGGCGTCCGGGCAGCGCGGACTCATCCCAGAGTTTGATCAGATCGGTGCGGGTGACGATGCCGATAATGGCGCCGTTTGCGTCGACGACTGGAATCTGTCCCCAGTTGCTCTCGATCATGCGGCGACGCAACGCGGTGATCGAGTCGTCCGGACGCACGGTGAATTGGCCGGTGCGCATAAATCGGCGCACGGGTTGGTCGCCCATGCCGTGCCCCAACGTTTTATCGACTTCGCGGCGCGTCAGCACACCGACCAGCACTTCCTGGTTGTGCGCGTCGGCGGCAACGACCGGAAAGCCTTCATGCCCGAAGCGTCGCATCAATGCATCGGCTTCGGCCATGCTCATGTCGGGCGAAAGTGTTTGCGGCCGGCCCGCGCTCATGATCTGGCCCACGGTGAGCGCCGCGCGCGCATGGGTGCGCACCAGATGTTCGATCTGAGTGCGCACGGTCTCCAGCCGGACATCACGGAGATGAGCCGCCGCGGCGCGGCTGTGTCCGCCGCCGCCCAGCATCTGCGCAATTTTGCCCACGTCGATCGCATCGGTCGTGCTGCGGGCGACGATCTGCACCATGTCTCCCAGATCTACCACCAGGAAGAGCGCGTCCGGCTCGTGAAAGTCGCGCAGCCGCGCCGCCAGTGTGCTCAACTCGTCGTTGAAAGACGGTGCGCGCGCCATCGTGATAATAACGCTGTGCCCCTCGATCTCCAGGAACTCACACGCGTCCAGCAATTCCTGGAGCAACTTGCGCTGCTCGGCGGTGACAGGATGGTGCAGGAATTCGTTGACCTCACCGAGGTTGACGCCGTGCGCCGGGTCAAGCAGCCAGGCCAGCGCCGCAGCGTCGCGGTTCGTTGTCGAGGCGTAGGTCAGGTTGCCGGTGTCCTCATAGATGCCAAGCGCGAGCAGCGTGGCCTCGACAGGCGTCACGTCGATGCCGTGCTCGATGAGCTTCTCGACCAGCAGCGTCGTGTTGGCCCCGGTCGCCCCACACCAGAGTTCGTGCGCCTGCGGCAACGGCTTGTGCGCCTCGCTCACCAGGTTGGCCTGCATCAGCGCCGTGTGATGGTCGATGACAATATACTCGGTGTCAGCCTGTGTCCCTTTGGGAGAATTGGCCGCGCGCGTGTCGACCAGGATGGCGCGGCGCACTTTGCCGCGCGGCACGTCGTCGGGCGCCACAAAACGGAAATGGTTTTTGTAAAGCGCCAGGAAATCACGCACATTACGGTTCATCTGGCGCGGCAACACCGGGATCGCCTCGGGAAAGAGCAGCGATGCGCCCAGCAACGACGCCAGCGCGTCGAAGTCTGTTCGTTCGTGGGTCAGAATGATGTCGAAAGCCTGGCCGGTCATGTCGTAGAGTATCGCGGTAAAGTGGGAAAGATGCAAAGGGGAGATTGAGGGAGAGGGGAGAGACAGGGAGAAAGGGGGAAGGGAGAAAAGGGGGAGGGAGATGCAGAGATGCGCAGAGAAAATGCAAAAGCAATTCTCTGCGCATCTCTGCATCTTTGCGCCTTCGCGTCAAAGCAGTTGCTCTATCGACGCAAGCGCTGCGTCAAAGCAGTTACTCCGCCGGCGCAAACGCCATCACACCGCTGTCGTATTTCAGGGCGATGAACAGATTGCCTTCCTGCACCAGGTAGGAAGCCACGTTGGACAGGTCGAGCACGAACTGATCGTGTTGCGAATCCGGCGCGCAGGCAGCAAAGGTCGAGGTTTGCAGGTCGATGCGCAGCGCGCCGCTTGCGTCTTCGGTGTAAGTCCCATTGACCACATTGCAGTCGTCCTGCAGCGTGAGCGCACCATCCGCCCCGAACATCAGGATGTAGTCGGCGGTTTCAGTCGGGGCGGCGACAGTGTCATTGCTGTACTGAGACTGCACCCAGTTCCAGGTGGTTCCCGCCAGGGACGGTGACGCTTCGGCAGTTTCCGCTTTGTCGTCTGTTGCGGCTTCGCCTGTCGCGGTCTCGTCTATCGCAGCCTCAGTCACGGCTGGGACAAAGAGGATCGAGCCGCTGTCGAAGGGCAACAGCAAGGCCAGCACCCCTTCGTCGGTGATGATATAGCTGTTAATGCTGGTTACATCGGCGATGAATTCCTGCGCCTGCGTCTCGTCTGTACAGGCCATTGCCGTCGAGATGACGAACTCAATGGCCAGGTCGCGGTCCGCGCCTTCTGTATACGAACCGATGAAAGTGTTGCAGTCGGTTGTGGCGCTGACTGTGCCTTCGTCGCCAAAGGTGAGCGTGAACGCGTCTTGGGTGGTAGGAGATTTCACCGTGCCATCGTTCATCTGCGTCTGCGTCCACACCCAGCTTGCGCCTGCCAGCATCGATGACGCGCTGCCTGTGGTCTCATTCACCAGCACAAGGACGCCGTCTTGTAGCGCATAGATCTGCGTCACTGGCTGGGAAGGACAGCACAGCGGATCGTCCGACCCCTGCGTCAGCATCCCGACCGTGATCTGATTGTCAGCCATCTCCAGCGACTGCACCTGGACGCGATCGCCGAGCGGGACGCTTGCCACGTGCACAGGCGCGCCACCTTGATCGACGATCAGCGCAAGATTGATAAACGCACCGCTGCCGCCGCCGTTTTCGGCCAGCAGCACCGCCACCGCGTCCTGGTCGTCTAGCGTGCCGTACGCCATTGGCGAGGGAAGCAGTTGGATTTCGATGACGCTTGCGCTGTCAGGGGCGACGCTTTCGGTGTAGACGCCATTTTCCAACAGCGCCACGCCGTCGGCTGTCAATTCCGACTTGACCTCCATGTTTTCCAGCGAACGCGGCGCCAGCGGGTTGGCCGAAGCGTCCGGCGTCACCGACAGCAGCATGGCGTCAAGCACATCCAGGTTGGGCGTGAAGTCGGTCACGGCCAGCGCGTCAAAGGTTGCCGTCGTCTCGGCGAGATAAGCCTCGTAATTGGCAGCGAACTCGTCGTAGGCATCACCGCCTAGCGGCTCCGGGTCAGCAGGCAGCGCTGTCGTCGTGATGGGCAGGCTTGCCACAATCAGGAACTGCCCATCGCCGCTCAGCCCTTGGAAGAGATAGCGCAACTGGTAATTTTCGATTGGAGACACATCTTGCGCAAAGCGACCAACAAAGCGCACGCCGGCGCCGCCATCTGGCAGGTCAAGATAGCTTACCTGTGCGGCAAAATCATTGGTGGCGCTCATCTGTGGCAACACAGGCAGCCGCGGCGCCGGGTTGGCCGGACGTTCGCTCAGCAGCGTCTCGAGCTGC
>JACSRH010000410.1 GCA_014879855.1 Caldilineaceae bacterium
TAACTTAAAACAGGTGTTGGTCGATGATCTTCGCCTCATCACCTGGCCCGCTGGTGAGCACCGCGCGCACGCCGCTGAGCGATTGCAGACGCTTCAGCAACTCACGCTCAAAGCTCGGTTCGCAGATCAGATGGACATTGGGGCCGGCGTCGATTGTGAAATAAACAGGGAGACCATCTTCCTCGCGCCAGCGGCGCACCGCGTGCAAGACTTCCAGCGTGCCCGGCTGCCAGTAGAGCAGGCTGGGCGTGCTGGTCATCATGACCGCGTGCATGGCCAGGGCGTCTTGCTCGATCACGGCGCCCAGACGGTTGAAATCGCGCAGCGAAAGCGCGGCGCGCACCTCTTGCAGCGCCACGTATAAGCTGTCGATGCGGCCTGCGTTGAGCGGGCTGCTCAGCGCCATTGTGTGTCCGCTCTGGCTACTGACTGGTTTCTCCACCGTGCTGATGATCGCCACGACATCGCGCAGATTCCAATATTCGGCCGGAAAAATCTGATGCGCCGCGCTGGTTTCGTCATCGCGACCGCGCTCCCATTCCACATAGCCGCCGAAGAGACTGCGGCTGGCCGAGCCGCTGCCACGGCGCGCAATCGTCGAGAGCCGGGTGCGGTCAAATGGCAAGTCGAGGGCGGCGCACGCGGCCACTGTCAGCGCTGCAAACGCGCTGGCCGACGACGCAATCCCCGATGCCATTGGAAAATTGTTGCGACTGGCGACGCGCGCACGATGACGTCGCCCCCCAGCGAGGCCGCGAATCAGGTCGAGGTGCTGACTGACCCGCTCCGCCTTCTTGCCCTCGACGCGCGCCCCATCGATCGTGACCTGATCCGTGCTGAGCGCGCCTGTGACGTCCCACTCGACGGTCGTGGTCGAATGCAGCGCATCCAGCGTCATGCTGATCGAGTTGTTCAGTGGCAGATTGCGCCGCGGGTCGGCCACGCCCCAATATTTGATAAAGGCAATATTGCTGCCAGCGCGGGCGGTGGCTTTATGAGATGGTGCAGTCGGTGTGCGCGGCATATCTTACGCGCTCTCGCGCTCCACCCATTCTTCGAAGCGGCGGATCAAGTCGTCCAACAATTCGTCGTGCGCGGCAAAGGTGACCTCGACGCCATTGTCGATCTCCGCAATTTCAGCAACCCAGCCGATCCCTTCGACGCGGCGCAGTTTCTCTTCCACCCCGCCGCCAAGACGTTTCAAATAATTCTCCGCCTGGGCAGCCGTAACGCCCGCAAAGGTGAACGTCTCGCGCTCGTAGTTGTTGGCGCTGTTCTCTTGTCCGTAGAAGTTGTCGCGTTCGTCGCCAAACGACGATGTGCTGATCGGCATGGCCTACCATCCTTTTCTGTCTGTAAAACAAATCCGTAGCAAAACCGCAGTATATCATCGGGGAAAGCGCACCAGGCAATCTATCCCAAAGACAGCAACAGAAACGGAATTTCCATTTCCTGCGGCGTCAACCCCCCGTGGTTCCCGTAATATTTTTGCTTGAAGCGCCCGTCGCCCAGCCAATAGACGCTCTCACCCGCGTAAGGCAACACGACCAGGTTGCCCACCCGCGCCCGGAATTGGTCCGACACCGCGGTTGTTCCAAAGTAGCCCTGTTCGATCAGCGCATCCACCCGTCGCACTTCGCCACGCGCGCCGATGAGACGCGCCACCATCGCCTGTACGTCCTCAAGATTTTCGTCTTTGGCATGTACGAAGAGATCGCGGCAAGAGCCGGCTGGCGCCAATATGTCGCCGCGGCGATTGGTGCGCAGCAGCGGGCGCAACTTCTCGAACGCGGGCGTCTGATCGATGTAGAAAATTTTACTCAGGTCGGTCTCAACCTGGCCGTGATCGGCGATGATCATCAGCAGCGTATCGTCCAGCTTGCCGAGCAGATCGCGCGTTAGCCAACGGTCGATGATCGTCAATGTGGCGTCCAGCTCAGCGTCTGTCTGCGGCTGGTCCGGGCCATAGAGATGGCAAATGGCGTCGAACGCGCCAAAGTAGCCGGCCACCCACATCGGGTCGCTGACATTGCGCAGCGTCTGCGTGATGGTCGCCAGTCCCTCCGGCAGCGTGAGGTAAGGGATCGTGCGGGCGCTGCCCCCCATCTGCTTGGAGTATGTGGAGTTGAAGAACTCGCGCGGCTGCACCAGATAGCTCCGCACTCCCTCCGCGGCCAATGCTCGGCTCACTTGCCCGCTCGGCAGGAGGGATTGGCCTGTGATGCCCGCTTTGTGCAACGTTTCGCGCTCTGGATCGCCGGCAAAAGAGAAAAGCAGCGGTGCAATCATGGCGTCCACCTGTGGCTCGTAGTAGAACCACTCGTAGACGCCGTGCTGACCAACCGGGGCGCCGGTGTAAAGCGTCGTCACGTGGGCGCTGGTGGTGGAGGGAAACTGGGAAGTCAGCTTAGTGACGCTGCCGGCATTGGCAAAGCGGCGCAGCAGCGGATGATCCTGAAAACGCTCGAAGAAGCGCCAGCCAAAGGCATCGATAAAGAGTGTGACAACGCGGCGAAAGCGGTGACCTGATGCCTGCCAGCCATCAGGCTGCAAAGCGGCGCCAGGACGACCGGTCAGCGCCTGCTGGACAAAAGTCGGGATGTCGGCGAAGCTGCCGCCGCCATAATTCGGACGGATAAAGCCGCGGTCGACTGCGGTGTGTAGCTTGCTCAAGAGGGGTCTCCAAAGAATTCCAGCAGCAGCCGATTCACCTGCGCCGGCTCTTCGTGCTGCACCCAATGGCTCGCCTCTTCCAGAAAAACAAGCCTGCCCTGGTCGCACAGGTCGATACTCGGCTGCGCCAACGACCGGCCGAGCGCAATGTCCTTGGCGCCCCAGATCATCAGCGTGGGCGGCTGGATGCGCCCCAGCTTCACGCCGCCTGCTTGCGTGCGCACCATCGCCCGGTACCAGTTGATCATCGCAGTCAGCGCGCCCGGCTGTGACCACGCCTGCCGATACGCCGCCAGATCGTGCGGCGTAAAGGTTCCGGCGCGGCTACTGGCCTGCAACATACGCGTCGCGTTGGCGAAATTATCCAGACTCAGCGCCCATTCGGGCAGCCACGGCAGTTGGAAGAAAAAGATGTACCAGCTTTTTTTGCGCTGTTCGCTCTCCTCCAGCACCGCGCGACGCATGACTGCTGGATGAGGCGCGTTGAGGATCGCCAGCTTCTTGACGCGCGCCGGATAGTGGCCTGCCACCCACCACGCCACCGCCGCGCCCCAGTCATGGCCGGCCAGATAGACCTGCTCGCGTCCCGACGCTTCAATCAGCCCGACAACATCCTTTGCCAGCGCGTCGATGTGATAGGCGTCGACGCGCGCGGGTTTGTCGCTACGATTGTAGCCACGCTGATCCGGCGCCCACACGTGATAGCCCGCCGCGGCCAGCGCTGGCATCTGCTGGCGCCAGCCAACCCAGAATTCAGGAAAACCATGCAGCAAAATTACCAGCGGCCCCGCCTGCGGCCCCGCCATCACGACGTGCAGATTAACGCTATTCGTGAACATCCGCTCAGTCTCTCAATCTCCAGTCTCTCAATCTCCAGTCTCTCAATCTCCAGTCTCCCTCAGAGTCTACCAGAGCCACCGCCAGATCAGGAAGAAACTCATGCCCAGCACGATGGTCGCCAGCAAGTTGCGTGTGCGCCACGCAATCACGCCCGACGCCACCCCCGCCACCAAGTAGGCGTTCGTCGCGCGGAGGTCGATCGCGCCGGCCGGCATGATCATTGCCGGCGCGATGATGGCCGCCAACACGGCCGGCGGGATAAACTTCAGCCCATCCAGCACGACCTGCGGCAACGTGACGCGGCTCACCAGCGCCAGCACCGGCCAGCGCGCCAGAAAAGTCACGGCGACCATGCCTGCCACCAGGACGAGTTCACGCGATGTCATAGAATTCCCTTATGCAAAAGCAGAACGCGGACGCCGCGGGGTGGACGGATCTACACGGATCAAAACAAAAAATCTATGGAAATCTGCCAAATCCGTGTTCTCTGCGTTCCATGCTTACCGTATAGCCGCTGCAACTGGCGCGGGCGCCAGCCGCTCAACCACCATGCCCGCCGCGATGCCGGCGAGGGTGGCCGCGATCAATCCCAGGCGGTTGGGCAACCCAGCCAGCAGAATCGCGGCGAGACCGGCAGTGACCACGCTGGCCACCAGCGGCCGGCTGCGCAGACCGGGCGCCACCATGCCGATAAAGGTCACGACCAGCGCAAAATCCAGCCCCCAACTGGCGGGGTCAGGCAGCCGCTGGCCGGCAAAGATGCCGATCCAGGTGCAGAGTTGCCAGTTGGTGTACATGAAGACAGCCGAGCCGAGAAAGAACCAATGCTTGTACGGCGAGGCGTCCGGTTCATTATAGCGTTCGGCAACGACTAGAAAGCTCTCGTCAGTCAGCCAGAAGCCCAGCGGAACGAGCCAGCGCTGTGGCAGATGCTTCATATGTGGCGCCAATGTGATGCTGTAGAGGCTGTGGCGCAGGTTCACGACCAGGGTGGTCAAAATAATAATCAATGTTCCAGCCCCGCTCGCCACCAGTCCCGCGGCGATAAATTGCGCTGCACCTGCGAAAACGAAGGCCGACATCGCGGCGGCTGCGCCGGCGCTCAACCCGCTGTTCACCGCGGCCGCGCCAAAAATGATGCCAAATGGCACAGCGCCGACAACCAGGGGTATCGTCGCCTTGACCCCGCGCCAGAACTCAGTTTTGCGGAAATACGTCATCTATTTCAGTCTCTCTATCTCTCGAAGCCCATTTTGACGCAGAGGCGCAAATTTGCAGAGTAAACGCAGAGACAACAGCACATTTCGTTGCTCGATTTTCTCTGCGCACCTCTGCCCCGCTGCGCCTCTGCGTCAGAGGTAAGAAACTTGTAGCCCCTCGATCAGCGCCCCTTGCAGCGTAAACGAACAATCCGGCTCCACGCTCAGCCGCGCGCGCACCTCCGCGGGCGCGTGGCTGAACAGCGCCCGCAGCAAAGCAACGGCGTCAGCAGGCGTTGCCATGCGCGCCACCCAGTCGTCGAATTGCAGGCGCAGCGCCCACGTGTGGCGCACCTGCCCGGCAAAGCCGGCTTCCGCCAGCATGGCCAGCCACTGCGCCGCGGTGTGGTCGCGCACGTGCGAAGGGTCGCGCAGCAGTTCGGCGGCCTGCAAATGAGTGTCGCTCACGAAGTCGTCGTAGGAAACAATGTCACTTATCAGGACGCGGCCGCCGGGGCGCAACACGCGGCGGAACTCGCACAGCGCCTGCTGAGGGTGCGGCCAGTGATGCGCGCTGTAGCGCGACGCCACCAGATCGAAGCTCGCATCGGCAAAGGTGAGCGCCTCGACATCGCCGACCTCGAACGTGATGTTGTCTCGCGCGCGTTCCTGCGCCAGCCGTTGCCCTTGCGCCAGCATGGCCGCGGAGAGATCGAGCGCGATCACATGCGCGGCGCCCGCGGCCAAAGCCAGCGCGGTGTGGCCGGCGCCGCTGCCCGCGTCCAGCACCTGTTCGTGGCCGCGCAGGGCCGCGGCCGCGACCAGGTGCGCCAAATCTTCCCCCGCGGCATGGACCGCGCTCGTGCGATAGTGCTCGGCGACCGCGCTAAACTGTTGCGTGACGGCTTGTTTGACCGCGTGCGGCGTTTCAGAAAAGGGGTCAACCACGTCACACCGCCACGGCCTGCGCCGCGTCCGCTGCCTGCCACGCCGTGGGCCGCTCGGCATAAACGGGCGTCAACCAGTGCGCGTATTTTGGCTCCTGCCCGCGCACCACGCGGAAGTAGTGCTCGCGCAGTTGCTTTGTCACCGGCCCGATGCGTCCGCTGCCGATCGGACGGTGGTCCACGCTGGCGATGGCGACAATCTGTACGCCGGTGCCGCAGAAGAACGCCTCATCCGCCACATAAAGCTCGCTGCGGTCGATCTCCCGCTCGACGACTTGCAGCCCCATTTCGCGCTGCACCAGGTCGATCACTGTGCGGCGGGTGATGCCTTCGAGCACATTGGCATAGACTGGCGGGGTGATCAACACGTCTCCACGCACGAGGAAGACGTTTTCAGCGCTGCCTTCCGCCACGTGGCCGTCCTGATTGAGCACGATGGCCTCGGCAAAACCGTTGAGCACCGCCTCGCTCTTGATGAGCGCGCTGTTCACATAGCTGCCGACGAGCTTGCCGCGCGGCGGCAGCGCGGTGTCATCGACGCGGCGCCAACTGCTCACGCAGACGTGGGCGCCCTCCTCGTCCTCGATGTAGCGGCCAAAGGGTGTGCTGAAAATGGTCACCTGGTCGTGCAGGTTGTGCAGCCGCACGCCGATCACGGGGTCGGCCTTGTAACCGACGGGACGGACATAGCAATCCTCGCGGTAAGCTTCGCGGCGCAGCAGGTCAAGCGTGATGTGGGTCAACTCCTCCACGCTGTGGTCGAGCGCGGCCATTAAAATCTTGCCGCTGTCCAAAAAGCGGCGGTAGTGGTCGTGAATCCGAAAGACATATAACTGTTCGTGTTCTGAATTCCAATAGCCGCGCAGCCCGCCAAACCACCCGGTGCCATAGTTGAAGGCATGGGTCATCACGCTGACTTTGGCGTCCTCAATCGGGCGAATTTCCCCTTCAAAATAAGCATACTGGGTCATAAAAATGCAGTTCCTTTCCCTCTGTTTTCGACCATCAATCCGTAAAGATCATCTCCAGCGATATGCAAATGGAGGACATCCCAAATGTTTCCATTGAAGCGAGACAATGGAAACAATTGTATTCATCCCATCAGGTTTGTAAAGGGGGCGATCCTGCGGAGATGCACAGAGAAAAACCAAGCAGAGAAACAGTAAGGAGGGTTTTATAGATATCCTGGCGCTATTCGGCTTGCGAGGCCGGCCCCTCAACAGGTTGCCGCGTTAGCCGCTGACAAATGGGATATAGAGTGGTTTTATGGGAAGGACGCCTGTAAGCACATAGGTGAGCGAAATCGTGGCTCTGGCGGAAACACTCGTGGTAAGGGTGATAGGCGAAACCAGATGCAGGTTGCTGTCCAGCGAACTGGTCACGACGCTCAGCGTGTAGACGCCTGGGATCAAATCGTCAAAGCGCGCGATGCCGTCATTGCCAGTCGTGCGGGTTTGGCTGTCGCCCTCTGCGTCGAGCAGCCGGATTGCGACGTCGGACACCCCGATCCGTGGTTTGCCGTCTTCTGAGTCAAACAGAGCGTTCACCTCGATCGTCGCCGGTGGCACGACAAAGACGTCGCCTTGGGTGGTATTACTCACGGTGTCGCCATTCTCCAGCGTAGCATACCAGGTGACATAGCTGGTGGTGGTGACTGTCAGCGGGCGAGTGATTAAAACTGTGACTGCCTGATCCGGCGGGAGAAGGTGAGGCGCGGAGAAGGGGGGATCGAGTGCAAACGACTTATCAGTGAAGCGGTGCCATTGAAAAGTGGCGCTGCCATCGTTGCGCGCCGCATAGCAATAGACAACCTGCGTCCCCGGGGTGACGGTCAAGGAATCATAGCGACAGTCGCCGCCGTTCCTGGCAAACGTGAGGGCAACCTTGATGTGGGGCACTCGCACGTTTGCCGCGGCGGTCGATGTCATCGGGATCTGGCGCGTGGCCGTTTGTGCACTCCAGACCACGCCATACTCGACCGGCTCCGTCACCAGCGCAGAGGTGGTAATGGTAAAAGTTTCACCGGGCGCCAGCGTCAGATCGTCGGGCAGGGGCAACTCGTTGCCCGCAGTATCGATGGCGCGGTGCACGATCAGATCATAGGGAGTAGGATTATATGCGCGAAAACAGAACTCAACAGCAGCGGCGGACAGCAGATCCAGCCGAACAGCGTCAGCGCATTCACCCGGCGTCTGACCCACAGTGGCAGTCGCCACCAAAGTGGGCACGATCACGACGGCAGTATCGAACGCACTGGCGCTGTCGCCATTCTCGGCATAGGCAGTCCAGGTCATCACGTTGGTGCGGGTTGCACTCAAGGTCATTGTTGTGACAGCCTGCACGCCAGAGGCTGGGGTGAGCACATAGAATTCATTTTCCAGGATGACTTTAAAGATGTCCACGATCGTGTGGCGCGTAAAAGTGATTTCACTGTCATTGAAGAATTGGTAGCAGAAAACAAGCATCTCGCCGGGCGCCGCCTCCACTTCATCGTCGGGCGGACAATAGTGCTGCACGGGCGTCTCATCCGGTTTGTCGGCCAATAACCCGACCGTGAGATAGGCGCGTACGGGCCTTGGCTCATCCTCTGTAGATTGTGCAGCGGCCGGTGTAATGGCGTGCAGCATTGGCGTGAGCGGCGGTGGCGGCGTAGCCGGTGTGCTGTGCGCCGGTGTGCTGTACACCGGTGTGCTGTACACCGGTGTGCTGGAAAGCAGAATGTCACCCAAGATGAGCAGTAGAAGTGGCGCAAGCAGCGCCAGTATGTAAAAGCGCCGCCGCTGCCAACGAATCGCCGCATCGTTATTTTGCATCGGGTCACCTTGAAAAGAACGATCAAAACCACTTTGCCCACGAAAAGATGGGGCGCGCTACAAAAAGGTTCAGGCGATCTACGATGGCTGCCACAAAGAAAGTGCCTTAATAACCTGTGATACAATGCAAAGTATAGCATTCTTTGAAAGACAGGTACATTCCTTTTTCGTTAAAATTTGATAAAACAATCATGACGCCACTCACCGTATCCAAACTCACGTTCCACATTGTCCAGCTTTTCGAGCAAGATGACGCGCTGCGCGACGTGCAGGTCGTCGGCGAGGTCAGCAACTGGAAGCGCGCGGCCAGCGGGCACATTTATTTCCGGTTGAAGGACGAAGGCGCCACCATCAACGCGGTCATGTGGAAGGGCAACGCCCTGGCGCATGGCTGGCTCCCGCGCGAAGGCGATCAGGTGGTCGCGCACGGCTATGTGGGCGTTTATGCCGAAAGCGGCGCGTATCAGCTCTACGCCAACCGTTTGCAGCCGGCGGGCAAGGGTCAACTGTACGCCCAGTTCGAAGCGCTCAAGGAGCGCCTGCGTGCAGCCGGTCTTTTTGACGAGGCGCGCAAACGCTCTGTGCCGGCCATGCCCACTCGCATCGGGATTGTGACCAGTCCCGATGCAGCCGCGCTGCGCGATATTCTGCGCGTGTTGTCGGCGCGCTGGCCGTTGGTGGACGTGCTTATTTTCCCGACATTGGTGCAGGGCGCGGACGCCCCCCCGCGCATCGCGGCCGCTATCGACGCGGCAAATCGTTATGCGCGCGAAGTTGCCCCGATCGATGTCCTGATCATCGCGCGCGGGGGCGGCAGCATCGAAGACTTGTGGGCCTTCAACGACGAACGCGTCGTCTATGCCCTGGCCGGGAGCGACATCCCGACGATTGCGGGCGTCGGCCATGAGACGGATTTCACGATGGTGGATTTTGTCGCGGACCTGCGCGCGCCGACGCCTTCGGCCGCGGCCGTCGCGGCTGTGCCCGCGCGTGACGATCTGCTCGACCAGTTGCAGGCAAGCATTCGCGCTTTGCAGCAGCGCGCGGGACAGCGCATCCTGCTGGAGCGGCGCGCGCTCGGGCAGTTGGACGCGCGTCTCCATCGCATCCACCCGCAGCGCCAGCTCGACCAGCAGCGCCAGCGGCTGGATGAACGTGAGCGGCGTTTGCACCTGGCCGCCAATCGCACATTAGGACAACGTCGCGATCTTCGTCTGGCCGCGGAACAACGGCTGGAGGCGCTGAACCCGTTGCGCGTCCTGGGGCGCGGCTACAGCATCGTCCAGCACGCGGGCGGCGCCGTGATCACCGCGCCGGCGATGGTCGCGGCAGGCGACCACTTGCTGGTGCGTGCGTTGGGTGGTTCGTACCGTGTGGAAGTGAGTGATTAGGAGCGCCAGAGGCGCCGCGATCATTTAGTTGAGACGCCCCAGCAAGCGATGCGCGGCGTTGCCAGCCGGCCGATAGTCGGGATACCGCAGCGCCGTTTGCTGATAAAGCTCCAGCGCCTGGCGCCACTCGCCCAATTGTTCGTAGGCGCGGCCGAGATTGAAAAAGGCAAAGACGCGCGCCTCGTAACGCGGCGCGACAACCGCCTGTTCGAGCCAGGCAATCGCTTCCTCCGCACGGCCAAGTTCGAGCAGATAGGCGCCGATGTCGTTATATGGGTTCCCAAATTCGGGGTCAATTTCAATAGCAAGCTTGCAGGCCGTGAGCGCTTCGTCGTAGAGGTCGAGATGCGCGTAGACCCAGCCGAGAAAAGTATAAGCCTCTGCGGTAGGGAAAAGACGGATCGATGCTTTATAATCGTGGATCGCGCCGGCTGGATCGCCCTGAAGTTGCATTCGGTAGGCGCGTTGGAAATATTCGACGGCCTGCTGCCAGACTTCGATCTGATCGTCGGGCAGGTTATCGGGCTGAGCGATCATGATGGTACTATGCCACAGGCATTTTGCACATGCAATCAAGAATAACAGGGAAGATTGACAGGGAAAATAGATAGGGAAAATTGACGATGGTTCGCATCATACAACGCATTGGCATTCCGGCGATGTTCGTGTTCGCGGCCGCGGCGCTCAGCGGCTGTGGCATTCTGTTTGGCGGTGGCGAGGAAGCGCCCACGCCAACCGCAATGGTGGCGCGCGCATTGGTGCCCACCTTCACGGCGACGCCCGTCACTGAGGCGGCCGCGCCGACGCCAGCCGCGCCGGAGGCATCCCCCACCCAGGTGATCGCCATCGAGCTTGACGCGGCCGCGCCCGCGGCCAATGAAGCGACAGCCGCGCCGGCCGCGGAGGTTTCCCCCACGGCCGCGCCGACGCCAAAGTTGACCGTCAATGAGAATGCGGTCAATGTCCGGCTTGGCCCCGGCACCAATTACGGCGTGGCGGGCGCGGCCAACCAGGGCGAACAATTTACGATCATCGGGCGCGACCAGAACAAAGATTGGTGGCTGATCTGCTGCGTCAACGGCAAAGAAGTCTGGATCAGCGACGACCTGACTTCGGAGCGTGACGAAGGCTCCGTGGCGGTGGTCACGGACATTCCCGCTCCTCCGCAGCAAGTCGCCGAGGCGCAGCCGGCTCAACCACCCGCGGCCCAGCCCGCGCCGGCCGAACCGACCGCCGCGCCGGAGCCTGAACAGCCCGCGGCACCCCCGCCCGCGGCCGATGCGTGCGCGGGCATTGGCGGCGACGGCTGCAAATTTAAATTGCGCGGCGGGCCAAGCTTTGCGCCGAACGGCGGCGGCGAGCTCAAGTTGCAGATTCATTTCATCCACAGCGGCGTTGATGGCGGCCAACCGCAGGGCAGCTACTTCGTCTGGATGGAGAAGGACGGCCAGAAGTTGCCCATCTCCGACAGCGTTCGCAGCATCGCTCTCCAAGACCAGCAGGGATCGCTGGGTAAATACAACTACGAGGTCAAAATCGCCGCAAGCTCCATTGCCGGCGGCACAGTGGCTGGCAACTATGCGATCTGGGTGCTGGACGGCAACGGCGAGCGCGACAGCCAGACCTTCAGCGTCAGCGTGCCGGAAGGCCAGGGTGAGGTGTGGCTGGAGTTTGATCAGGGATAATTGTATAAAACAGCTATGTAGCGCACGGAGCGGGGATTGTGTTAAGTAAGCTCTTTGGCAAGAAGCAGGAAGAAAAGACACAGGACGACATCAAGCTGGAGCAGAGCCTGCAGAAGACGCGCTCTGGCATTCTGGGGCGCATCGGCTCGATCTTTCAGGAAAACGAAATCACGCCCGAACTGTGGGAGGAGTTGGAGGATACACTGATCATGGGCGATGTGGGGACGGCGACGACGCAGGAACTGCTGTCCGCCACCCGCGCACGCGTGGAACGCGAAAATATCAAGGCAACCCGAGACGCCTATCTCGTGCTCAAGCAGGAAATGGTCAGGCTGTTGCAGACCGACGAACCGCTGCACATCGAGGAGCCGCGCATTCTTACCGTCGTCCTCGTCGTTGGTGTGAATGGGTCGGGCAAGACGACCAGCATCGGCAAGATGGCGGCCTACTATAAACGGCGCGGGTTGAGGGTTGTCCTGGGCGCGGCCGACACCTTCCGCGCCGCGGCCATTGACCAGCTCAAGATCTGGGGCGAGCGAGCCGGTGTGGAGGTCATCGCTCATGCGCCTGGGTCCGACCCAGGCGCGGTCATTTTCGACGCCATCCGCGCCAGCCAGGAAAGCCGCAAAGCTGACCTGCTCCTGGTTGACACTGCCGGGCGTTTACAGACCAAGTACAATCTCATGAAAGAGCTGGAAAAGGTGCGCGCGGTGGCTGGCAAGCAGGTGCACAAGGCGCCGCACGAAACCCTGCTCGTCCTCGACGCCTCGACCGGTCAGAATGCCATTGCCCAGGCCAAAGCCTTTCGCGACTCATCCGGCGTCACCGGCATTATTCTCACCAAACTCGACGGCACCAGCAAAGGCGGCGCCATTCTCAGCATCAATCGCGAGCTGGGCGTGCCCGTCCGCTTTGTCGGCACTGGCGAAAAAATCGACGATTTTGCCTATTTCGACCCGGTGGCGTTTGTCACCGGCCTGGTGGGAGAGTAGGAAAAAAGGAAGATTGAACGTGTGGATGGTCTTTCACACGTCATGCTGCAAGCAAGGCCTATCTTTTGAGCCGCCGCAACACTGGACTATCCTGCACCCGCGGTGGATGTCTCAGATCGTCGCGATGCTTCCAGAGCAGGAGGGTGGTATTCGCGGCCCACACGGCCAGCAAGGGGGGATCGGGCTGGTAAAATGCCAAAGCAGCAAGCAGAACAAGCATCCCCGCGAGCACGGCCCACCCCGGCGTGACGAGGATCGCCAGCCCGATCGCCAGCGCAATGCCCAGCACGGTCGGCCCGAACCAGAGGGTCAGCCCACACCAGATGCCAAAGGTGACGGCCAGGGCCTTGCCCCCGCGGAAACCGAGGAAGGGCGAGTAGGCGTGGCCAAGCACCGGCGCAATGGCGACCGCGGCCAGGGGCCAACCGCTCACTTCGCCCCAATCCATCGCCAGCCAGATGGGAATCGCGCCTTTGAAGCCGTCGAGCAGAATGGCGACCACGCCCCAGAGCTTGCCGCCGGCGCGAAAAACGTTGAACGCGCCCGGGTTGCGGTCGCCGTAGCCGCGAATATCGGTGTGCAGGGCCAGCTTTCCGACCCAAACCGAAAATGGCAGCGCACCACTGACGTAAGCAACCACCACCCAGAACAGAGCGTTCATACGCGCCGTCCTTTCCATGTGACGCCATGGCCCAGCAGCCGCCGCAGTACACCCCACACCGCGGCAACCTGCACCAGCAGCGCCCCGATCGGCGTCAGCAAAGCGGCGGCCGGCGCGCCCGCGCGGCGCGTCCACGGCAGTGTACTGAGCGTGGCCGCCAGCCATGTGAGTGGCAGCCAGCGCAACGCCAGCCGGCCGTTGACCACTCCGGTCGCGACGATCAGCGGTGACATGATCGCTGAGATGAAAATGATCGTGAGGATCGAGCCGACGCCGCTCCAACGCAACGAACCGACGCCCAGACGCGTCATCCCCTGCCACAGTTGCCGAGAGTTGTCATACATGCGCACATGCGCGGCGTTGTTTGCGCGCAGCACGGCAACGCGATAGTGCAGCTGGCGCAGATGCCGGCCCAATGCCAGATCTTCCAACGGTTCGCTGCGCACCGCGGCAAAGCCACCACTTGACCAATAGACCGACCGGCGCATCAAAATGTATTGTCCATTGAGCGTGTAGTCGCCTGGCGCCCGTCCTGCAAAGAGTCCCTCGAATGCGACAGTCAACGCAAGAAGATCCATCAGGTCGTGAAACTTCTGGCCAACAAAAAGGCTCAATACGTCGAGGCGTTGTGCTTCCGCGTAAGCCACCGCGCAGCGCGGGCCATCTGGCGCATGGAGCAGGTCAGCGTCGGTAAAGAGCAACCATTCGCCGTGCGCCGCTTCGACGCCGCGATGACAGGCGTGCGGCTTGCCGCACCAGCCAGGCGGCGGCCCTTGCAGCGGAACGACCGTGGCGCCATGCGCGCGCGCGATCTCGCTGGTGGCGTCGGTTGACCCGTCGTCGACGACGATGATCTCGAGCGGGCCAGGATAGCAGGTCGCCTGGAGCGAGGTCAGCAGACCACACAAATGACGCGCTTCGTTGCGCGCGGGTGTGATGATCGAGAGGGAAGGCAGCGCAACATTTTTTGAAGAGAAGGGCAGGGTTGGCAGGGCATGAAACGCCTGTTCGGCGCGCCATGCCAGCGGCAGCGCCAGAAAGGTCAAGCGCGCCGCACGCTGCCAGTTCCAAAGTTCCACGATGATTACTTCCTGCGTTTGATGCGCATTGACACGCCAGGGCGTGGTTCCAGGGTGGCGCCCATGTGTGGATGAATCTGGTCGCCATTGAGCAGTTCAAAGTCGAAGCACTGCAGCAAGCGCGCCAGCACCGTGCGCGCCTCCACCTGGGCAAAGGCGGCGCCGATGCAGTTGCGTGGCCCGCCGCCAAAGGGAAGGTAGGTGAAGGGGGGCGTCTTCTCCTCCGCGCCGCGCGCAAAGCGCGCAGGGCAGAAGGCGTCCGGATCCTCCCAGTATTCCTTATCGCGGTGCGAGAGATAGATCGAGTACATCACGCGCGTGCCCTCTGGCACGTGGTAGCCGCAGACGATCATGTCCTCCGTGGCGTGGCGGTTGCCGATGTGAATGGGCGGATAGAGACGCAGCGTTTCCTTAATCACCTGGTCAAGCAAGGTGAGCTCGTTGAGTTGATCGGCAGTGGGCGGTTCATCCTGCGCACCGAGCACGCTGTCAACTTCAGCTTGCAGTTCGGTCAGCGTGGCGGGATGCACACCCAGCAGGTAGAGCACCCACGCCAGCAACGCGGTGCTGGTGTCGTGGCCGGCGATCAGCATCGTGAGCAATTGGTCGCGGATCAGGTCGTCGGTCATGTCGGGCGCGGCGATGAGCGCGGCGAGCAGATCAGTGGGGTCAGGCTCCGTTTCACGCGTTGCCAACGCCGCGCGCCGCGTGCGAATGATGTCGTAGAGATAGGCGTCCAGCGTCTCGATGGCCTGGCGCTGGCTGGCCTTGATCGGCGCGCCCGCCCACAGGATCCACAGACCGGGCGAAATGTATTCGATCAGCTGCAGGATCGGCTGCCAGAGACGCGCCAGATGCGGGGCGACATCGACGTGAAAGCTGGCGCCCATCAAGATGAGCAACGCCAGCTTGCGCATCTCGACGAGCATGTCTTGCGTTTCACCGTCACGCCACGTGGCAGTCACATCGTCCGTATAGCGCCAGAAGGCTGGAATGCTCGGCAATACATTGCGCCGCTGATAGGGAACGTCCATGATGCGGCGATAGCGGTCGTGTTCTGCGCCGTTCACCACCAGTACGCCATGTCGCAGCAATTTCACGACCGGGTCGCTGGCGTTGCGCCAGCTCAGCAGGTCGCGCTGGGTGACGAGCACCTGCCGGTTGGCGTCTGGCCCGACAAAAACCGCGGGGCGAAAGCGCGGCATGGTGATCTGGAAGATGGGGCCGACGTGCTCGCGCATCAAAGCCAGCGCGGTGAGCAGCGAGCGGTCGCGCAGCAGGCCGCGCAGCACCTGGAGGCCGCTGCGCGCTTCGGCAATCGGTAAAGGGCGAGAGGAATCAGTCGTTTGCATGGTAATTACAGCAGGGCGGCGCGAAATTCCACCGCGCCGTTGCCCACAATCTGTTCATCAGGTCGAAAGCCGTCGGCCGTGAAATACAGACGCAACACGCCGCGCCACGCCCGATTGGAATTGATGATCAAATCGGCGCAGTCGTGCATCGCGCCGCGATAGATGTCGTCGTCATTGACTTTGACGCGCAACCTGTGCACACGGCTGTTGCAACCGTTGTGAGTGCGCAAGGAAAAGTGGGTGATCTTGATACGCAGCGGGCCAACCGGCACCATGCGTGTGACATGGATGACGCCATGGACATCGGCGACGCCGTCAAAAGTAAAGGGCAGGCTTGGCATGGGTCAGATACATTGCTGGTTCTTCTTAATATTCATCGACATGGAGAGTATATCATTGGTTTGTCGAGTGGACGACCTGCGCATACACTGAAGTTGTTTCAACTAATTTGAGTGCATCCAGCAAACAATCAGGAGTATTGCGTGAAAACTACCCAACTTGGTAATTCCGGCGTCCATGTCAGTATTTACTGTCTCGGCGCTATGTATTTCGGCTCGCGCAACGACCGCACCGTCTCATATCGGATGCTCGATCGCTATGTGGACGCCGGCGGCAGCTTTATCGACACCGCCAATATCTATGCGGGGTGGGTGGAAGGGTTCCGCGGGGGCGATAGTGAAACGCTGCTGGGCGAATGGCTGCGCGCACGCGGCCATCGCCATCAGATGTTTGTCGCCAGCAAGGTCGGCTTTCCGTACGACGACGTGACGCGCGGCTTGAGTGCAACGCAGATCGAGACGGAGTGCAACAAGAGTCTGCGCCGGCTGGGCGTCGACACGATTGACCTCTTCTACGCGCATGTCGATGACCGCCAGACGCCGCTGGAGGAAACCCTGGCCGCGTTCGACCGGTTGGTGCGCGCCGGCAAAGTGCGCTTGATCGGCGCCAGCAACTTCATGGCATGGCGGTTGGCGCGGGCGCACGCGCTCAGCGAGCACTATGGCTGGCCGGATTATGTATGTCTGCAACAGCGCCATACCTACTTGCGGCCCAAGCTGGGCGCCAGTTTTGACCCGCAATTGAGCCTCACGGACGAGCTGGTGGATTACTGCCGCGCCAACCAGGTGACGATCCTCGCCTATTCGTCGTTGCTGAGCGGCGCCTACACGCGCCCAGACCGTCCCGTGCCAGAGCAATACCTCGGCCCTGACGCCAGTGCGCGCCTGGCTGTGCTGCGTGAGGTGGCGGCCGCACATGGCGTCACACCCAACCAGGTGATCCTGGCGTGGCTGGTGCAGCAGCAGCCGCCGATCATCCCCGTCATGGCCGCGAGCACAGACGCACAGATGGAAGAGAACCTGGCCGCGCTGAATCTGCAATTGACATCCGCTGAGATTGAGCGGCTGAACACAGCAGGCGCCTGAGCATCATGGGTCGGGTTTGCAGCCCGATGTGTTGCGCCAGCCGCCTCTGTTACGCTTCATCCAGCCGGATGCACGCCGCGGCCTGCGTCCCGCCTATTGTTTGGAGCGGCGGGTCAATTGTACGACATCTTTCCACCGCCACTGGGCATCTTGGATGAAAGCGGCACCCCGTGGGCAGCTTCACCGGGTCGGGCGTTTCGCCTTGCAGGATGATGTGCTGGCGACGCAGGCGCGGGTTGGGCGCCGGCACGACGGAGAGCAGCGCCTGGGTATAGGGATGCCGCGGCGCGGTCATGACTTCCTGCACCGTCCCCATCTCCACGATGCGCCCCAGGTACATCACCGCGATGCGGTCGGCCACCGCGCTCACGGTGCCCAGGTCGTGCGTGATGAAGAGCACGGCAATCGAGCGGCGCATTTTGAGGTCCGCCAGCAGGTTGAGGATCTCGGCGCGGATGCTTACGTCCAGCATGGAGACCGGCTCGTCGGCAACCAGCAGCCGCGGTTCCAGCACCAGCGCGGCCGCAATCGCTACGCGCTGGCGCTGTCCGCCGGAAAGCTCGTGTGGGAAGCGCGCCAGGAAGTGCTCGGCCGGTTTCAGCCCCGCGTCTTCGAGCGCGGCTACGCTGCGCCGGCGACGCTCGGCCGCGTTGGGCGCCAGCTTGTGCACGTGCAGCGGCTCGGCGACGATTTCGCCCACCGTCATCAGCGGATTGAGCGACTCGTAGGGATCCTGAAAGATCATCTGGATGTGGCGCCGCGCCGCCTTCCAGACAGACGCCGGCGCGGCAGCCAGGTCATTCCCCTCAAAATGAATGCTGCCGGCCGTGGCTGTTTCCAGCCCAAGCAGCGTCAACGCCAGCGTCGACTTGCCACAGCCGCTCTCGCCGACCAGCGCCAGCGCCTCGCCCGCGGCCAGGTCCAAGCCGACATCGTCCACCGCGTGTACAAACTGGTCGGGAGCACGCCCCAGCGCGCGACGTCCAACCGGGAAGAGCTTGCGCAAGCCACGGACGCGCAACAGCGGTTCATTCATGGCGCGCCCCGCGTGTTTGCTGCGTTTCGACGAGAAAGCAGCTTGCTAGGTGGTCGGAGGTTATCGCATAAACACGCGGCGGTGTGAGATGGCAGCGGTCAAAGACCTGCGGGCAGCGCGGGGCAAAGCGGCAGCCGGGCGGCAAGTCGTTCAGCCGCGGCGGCGAGCCAGGGATGGATGCCAGACGCTGCAAGGGCCGTGTAGGGTCGGGAAACGCCTTGAGCAGTTCCTGTGTGTACGGATGGGCCGGCGCGTTGTAGATCGCATCCACGCCGGCATATTCGGCCAGCGCGCCGCCGTACATGACCAGCACCCGGTCACACAGCTCAGCGACGATGCCCAGATCGTGCGTGACCAGCAGGATGGAGAGGTTGAGTTGGCGGCGCAGGTCGGCCAGCAGTTGCAGAATCTGCGCCTGGATCATCACGTCGAGCGCGGTGGTCGGCTCATCGGCAATGACAATGTCGGGCGAGCAGGCCAACGCCATCGCGATCATGGCGCGTTGGCGCATCCCGCCGGAATATTGGAAAGGATATTGGTTGCGCCGGCTGGCGGCGATGCCGACCAGGTCGAGCAGTTCGCCCACGCGACGGTCGAGTGCACGCGCGTCGGACGCGTCCTCGTGCAGCCGGATCGCCTCGGCGATCTGGTCGCCGACCGTGCGCACCGGGTTGAGCGCGTTCATGGCGCCCTGAAAGATCATGGCGAGCCGCTTCCAGCGCAGCGCGGCCATCTCGCGCTCGGAAAGCGCCAGCAGTTCAATGTCATCGAGTCGCACCGAGCCGCCAACAATGCGTCCAGCCGCGGGCAACAGCCGCATCAAGGCCAGCATCAGCGTCGATTTGCCGCAGCCGCTTTCGCCGACGACCCCCAGCGCCTCCCCTCGGTGTAGGGTAAAGGTGAGATCACGCAATGCCTGGGCAGGTGGCTGCGATGGATCGACATAATCGACGGAGAGGCGCTTCACTTCCAGCAAAGGCTGCTTGTGCGCGTGCGGCGTGACTTCGGTCATCATCAAACGTTTCCCGCCTGTTCGACAGGCGTTGGCTCTAGCTCCCATCGCGGCAGATTCTTCAACGTGCGGTCGGCGGCCAGGTGATGTGTTGTCAGCCGCGGGTTGAGCGCCTGCTCTAGGCCTTGCCCCAGCAGCGTGCAACTCAGCACGACCCAGACAATGCCAAAGCCTGGAACCACCAGCGCCCACCACGCGCCCGCACTCATGGCGCCGCGCGTAAAGGCATAGTTGAGCATCTGTCCCCAACTGAGCGTCGCCGGGTCGCCCAGCCCCAGAAAGCTGAGCGTGCTCTCATTCAGGATCGCCAGCGAGATCACCAACACGGTGTTGACGACGATCAGCGGCAGCACCAGCGGAAAGATGTGGCGGCGGATGATGTAGCTGTTGCCCGCCCCGATTGCGCGCGCACGCACCACAAACTTGCGCTGTTTGACCGACAATGTCTGCGCACGCACCAGCCGCGCCGTGCCTGTCCAGCCCAGCAGCCCAATGACCAGGATGATGTTGGTCAGGCTGGGCTTGGTCAGCGCAACGATGACGACGGCCAGCGGCAGGTCGGGAATCACCAGCATGATGTCGGTGAAGCGCATGAGGATGCCTTCCGTGCGCCCGCCCAGAAATCCGGCTGAGATGCCGATCAGACCGCCCACCGTCACCGAGATGAACGACGCGAAAAATCCGACGGTCAGCGAGACGCGCGCGCCATAGAGAAAGTTGCTCAGTACGTCGCGGCCCGCGTCATCCGTGCCAAACCAGTGCGCGGGGCTGGGTGGCTGGTAGATGTCCAGGATGTTGACGCGCGTGACCGCGTGGGGGTCATAAGGGCTGATCCACGGCGCCAGCACCGCGACGCCGATGGCAACAACCAGCATGATCAGCCCGATCATCCCCATCGGATTGCGCCGCAACCTTGCCCACACACCTCGATACCCGGCTGCCGTTGTTTCCATCATCACCTCACACCATCAGTCTGCTTGCACGCGCGGATCCAGATAGCCGTACAGCAGATCCGCAATCAAATTTGCCACGATCACGCTGATCGCCAGCAGCAGGAAGGCTCCCTGTAGCATCGGATAATCGCGCCGATTGACGGCCTCAAAGATCGCGCCGCCAAGACCCGGCCACGAGAAGACGCTCTCAATCTGCACCGCGCCCGCGACGGTAAAGCCGAGGTTGAGGGCAATGATCGTCACCATCGGCAGCATGGCGTTCTTGAGCGCGTGGTCTTTGAGGATCTGGAAGTGGGTGAGCCCTTTGGCCTTGGCTGTGAGAATGTAATCTTCCGAAAGGACATCCACCAGCGTGCTGCGCATGATCAGCATGTACTCGCCGAGAAAAACAATTGTATAAGTCAGCGACGGCAGGAAAAGATGGCGCGCCAGGTCTGCCAATTGCTCCCAACTGTTGGCGTAAACCATGCCGGGCGTCACTTTGCCGCCGATCGGCAGGCCCAGGTAGGTGCTGCCCCAGAAAAGGAGAATGATGCCCAGCCAGAAGGTCGGCAGGCTCCACGCCAGCAGGCTGAAGCCGAGCGCAGTGTAGTCGACTGGCGTGTGCGCCTTCCACGCCGCCAGCACGCCCACTGCCATGCCCAGCACGATCGCCAGCACCTGGCCCGCGCCGATCAGCAGCAGCGTGTTCCACAGCCGTTCGCCGAGTATGTCGAGCACGGGCCGGTTGGTGTGATAGCTGATGCCCAACTCGCCGCGCAGCAAATTGCTGGCGTAGATAAAGAACTGCGTGTCCAGGGGATTGACCGCGCAGTTCCCTAACGTGAGTGGGTTCAGGCTCTCAAAGCAGTTGATTACCGGCTGGTCAAGGCCAAAGCGCTCGCGGATGGCCTGCTGCGCCTGGGCCGTCAACCGCGGGTCGCGTATCCCCGCCCGCGCCGGGTCGCCAGGCAGGATGCGAAAGAGGAAGAAGTTAAGCACGATCACGAAAAGAATCGTGAACGCCGCCCATCCTAACTTGCCCGCCAGATAAGAAGATCGATGCACGGCAAAGTCCGTTAAACTTTGGTGGAACGCGGATGACGCGGATCAGGCGGATGAACGCAGATTTGTAACCACACAGCCTGTTTCCAATCGGCCACGGATTAGACGGATATTGCGGATAAAATCCGTGAGAATCCGCCAAATCCGCGTTGTCCGCGTTCTATTTCATTTACCAAATCGGCGGTTCGTTGTCGTTGTGCAGGATCGCTTCGATGCTGGACAATTCGTCCGCGGTGAAGTGTAGGTTTTTGACAGCAGCCGCGTTGTCCTCCACCTGGCTCACCTTGCTGGCGCCGACCAGCGCCGAGGTCATTTGTGGGTGGCGCAACACCCAGGCAATCGCCATCTGCGCCAGGGTCTGCCCGCGGCCTTCGGCAATTTGGTTGAGATGCCGCACCAACTCGATTCGTTCAACGCTCACTTCATCCGATTTGAGAAAACCATGCGCTTTGGCCGCACGCGAATCGGACGGAATGCCGCCGAGGTACTTGCTCGTCAACAGACCCTGGGCCAGCGGTGAAAAGGCGATGCAGCCCATGCCCTCCTCGTCCAGCGCGGTCAGCAGCCCCTCCTCGATCCAGCGGTTGAACATGCTGAAGGCTGGTTGATGGATCAAACAGGGCGTGCCCAGTTCGCGCAGAATCGCAGCGGCCTGGCGCGTCTGTTCCGGTGAATAGGTGGAGATGCCGGCATACAGCGCGCGGCCCGACCGCACCGCGTAATCGAGCGCCATCATCGTCTCTTCCAGCGGCGTGTTGGGATCGGGGCGATGGCTGTAAAAGATGTCCACATATTCAAGTCCCATACGCTTCAGGCTCTGGTCGAGGCTGGCAATGAGATATTTGCGCGACCCCCATTCGCCGTAAGGACCGGGCCACATGTAATAGCCGGCTTTGGTTGAGATGATCAATTCGTCGCGATAGGGGCGCAGGTCCTGCGCCAGGATGCGTCCGAAGTTTTCCTCCGCGGAGCCGGGCGGCGGGCCATAGTTGTTCGCCAGGTCAAGATGCGTAATGCCGAGGTCAAAGGCGCGCAGCACCATGGCGCGGGCATTTTCGTAGGTGTCCACGCCGCCGAAATTGTGCCACAGCCCCAGCGAGACCGCAGGCAGCATCAGCCCGCTGCGTCCTGTGCGACGATAGACCATCCGTCCATCATACCGTTCCGAACCGGCTTGGTAAGACATTTTCTGCTGTTCCTTTCTTGTTTAAGGCGGCGGCGCCAGATCAGTGGCGCCACGCGGTGAATTAGGTTGTTGCGCCCCACAGCCCAAAGCCGGCGTTGCGGCGCGCCTCGCGGCGCCGGTGCTGTTCGTGGATCTCCGCGACATGATCAACTTTCTCGGCGATGGCCGCGGCCAGCCAAATGCGACCATGTTCCGCCGTCGCTACGCTGCCCGCGCCATAGGCTCCGGTCGCGGTGTCATCATCCCAGGGCGGGTTGGCGATCAGCGCCCCACCTTCGATCCAGTCCATGAAATAGCTGGGCGTGGCGATGAAATCCGTCTCGTCCACCACCCGCTCCATGTGAACGGCAGCCGGCAGCAGGTGCAGCATCATCGCTGTCTCCAGCTCGCCAGCATGACCCATCCCGCCGGTAGCCGAGCGGCGGTGTGCTGCGATGGCCGGCGCACCACGATGGCCTGCCGTGTGCAGCCAGGTTGTGGCGGCAAAGATGCGGCGATGCCGCTCGCCCGCATATTTCACCACGTTCACCAGAAATGAGCAATTGCCGCCGTGACCACTCATCAGATAAATACGGTCGCAGCCGCGGCCAGCCAGCACATCGATCACTGCGAGCCAGAAATCTTCAAACGCGCGCCCGCCCACGTTGAGCGTGCCGGCAAACGCGGCGCGATGGGTGCTGACGCCATAGGGGAAGGTTGGCAGCGCAATGCATTGCGCCGGCGCGTGCTGCACCGCACCGCGCGCGATGGCGTCGATGAGCACGGTGTCTGTATGCAGCGGCAGATGATAGCCATGCTGCTCGGTGTGGCCGATGGGGATCAACACGACCTTGTCGCGGTCGTGGTCCGCGGGGAGCGGTGAGACAGCGCTCCTGTGGCTGAGATGAGGCAAGGCAATGTGCGCCGCGCCAAGATCAAAGTCGGCGCCTTGCGGCGTGACGACATACACGCGGCGAAAGCCGTCGTCGCGCATGCTGTCGACCAGCCCACGCAGCACCGCGCCCAATACGCCATCAGCCACGGCAAGTCCGCTGCCGCGCCAGCCGAAGGGGATGGAGGGCAATAATCCTGCGCGCGACGGATTTCCCAGCGTGGCCGCCAGCCGCGCCAAATCAACGCCCTTCCCTAGCGGTAGACAGAGTGGCGTTGTACGCGGCAGCGCTGCCACCTCGGGCCAGGTGAGCAGCGCATAATCGAAAAATGTGGTCATACGTGCGTCCGATCAACGATGGACGACGACGAGCGTGCCCGGACTGGCGCCATCCATAAAATGCCAACCGCGATAAGAGACCGTCGGCGCGGCCCAGTCGAAAAGCCATTTGGCATCGTTGTTGGTCATATTGATGCAGCCATGACTCATCGGCACGCCAAAGTTGTTGTGCCAGTACGCACCATGAAACGAATAGTCCCGGTAGAAGTACTGCACCCACTGCACGTTAGGCAAGTTATAGTAATCACCTGCGGCGCGGCTGCCGCCTTGCATCGTCTGAGATGACACTTTTGACCAGATGCGAAAAACGCCGGTCACAGTCGGCGTGCGCGATTTGCCCGACGAAATGGCGAACTTCTTGATCAACTGATTGCCTTCCCAGGCATAGGCGCGCTGATGGTCGAGATCCACAGAAATCCACTTGTCGTTGGTGGGCACAACCGGATACTCCGGCACGCCGTTGTCGCCCATTGGCGCGTCCGCGAACAGCTCGGCAAAGGAAGGCGGCGGCACGACAATGCGCTGCCCAGGCCTCACCTGCGCCGCGTCAGCAAGGTCGTTGGTCTCCAGCGTGCGGCGCAGCGATGTGCCATACGCGGCTGCGATGGCCGAGAGCGTCTCCCCTTCTTGCACGACATGAACATAATATTTGCCAGGGACAGGAATGTCGTTGCCGGCCTGGGGGGCAAAGTCAATGCCCTCGGCAACCGGCACGCGCAGCGCCTCGCCGACGTGCAGCACCATCGAGGGCGAGCGTTGGTTCATCTCGGCCAGTCGCGCCGCGGTCGTCTGGAGCCTGGCGGCAACTGACGCCAGGGTGTCGCCAGGGTGAACGATGTAGATGCGCGTGGCGGCGCCAGTGAGGTCCTCTGCCGGCGCCGTCTCCAGTGCACTCCCTGCTGCATCGCTGCGCCCGGCGCCGCTGCCCACCACATCAGAGGGCACGATCAGCCGCTGCCCAGAGCGGATCAGGCCAGGGTCGGTCAAGGCGTTGAGGCGCATCAAGGTGGAGACATCAGTTTGGTAGCGGCGTGCGATTGCGGTCAGCGTCTCGCCGGGCGCAACCACGTGTGCACCACCTGTCTGCGCCAGCCCACTGCGCGTAGTCACGATAAGCAACAACAGGCTGAGCAGGCAGATGCCTGCGATTCGTCGTTTTGCACGCACAACTTGGGCGCTTTTTGTCATAACTTCTTGCTCCAATCGATCTGGCGGATGGCGAGTAGAATGCGGGAAGTCTGCTGCCATCTTCTCCTGTCAGACTTGATGCGTCTGCACTTTTGGACTTCGGCGATGTTTGCACGCGGCGCAGGCGCGTCAAAACGCGTCGCCTGCTTGACCTCGCCATTCGTTCTCTACTGTAGCAAAGGGGTGGGGCGTCGTCAATGGCGTCGCCGCTATCCTTGTGTTGGGTTGGCGAAGGTGTTTAGCGGCGGCGCGATGACTATAGGATCTGAACGATGAATCAAACAATGGGAGGAATTCGTGTAGTAATAATAAGAGATGGACCGAACATGGTTCGTGGCAGGGCTCCCTGCGCTCGTCCAGGGCGGCGCAAGGCCCCTGCAAATATTGATCTGACTACCTATAGCACAATCCATACCCAAAAGTGTAGTTGGACAACCCTACAACCTATCTCTATAATGTAAGCTAGGAGCGTCCCATAAGCATAGCGCCCCAGAACCCATTAACGACCGATAGGAGAACCTCATGCCAAGACCGCTGCTGGATGCCCCCTACATCTTTGGACTGCACGATCCTGGCGGCGAGTGGATCATGGCGCAGGCGGGGCGCCGTGGCTGGATTCTCTTTACCGAGGCAATAGGCAGCGATCCAGACGATGTCAGCGGTCGCGACTATCGGCCCTGGAGTGACCAGGAATTCGGTGTGATCTGCCGCATCAACCACGGTTACGGTAGTGTGGGCACGATTCCCACGCCCGATCGCTACGCTGATTTTGCGCAGCGCGTGGCCAACTTTGTCGCAGCCAGCCCCGGTTGCCGCACCTGGGTCATCGGCAATGAGATGAATCACAGCCAGGAATGGCCACAGGCGGGCGTTATGCGTGCGGCCAACGCGCGGGTCGCATTGCCCATGCAGCCGGACGCCGCGCCTACAGATCGCTTTGGGCATGGCAGTGCGACCCGCTTCAGCGCGCTGGCGCCGGAGATAACAGCTTCCCTTGCCGCGTCTCCGTTGGGCGCACCAGCCGGCCGACAGCCCATCCTGCCCCAGGAGTATGTGCGTTGCTTCCAGATGTGCCGCACAGCGATCCGCGCCCTGCCCGGCCATGCCGATGATCTGGTCGTCATCGGCGCGGTGGCGCCCTGGAACGCCGAAACCATCTACCCAACCAATCCAACCGGCAGTTGGATTCGTTACTTCACCGACATTCTCAACGGGCTGGGTGCAAATGGCTGCGATGGGATCGCACTGCATACTTACACGCATGGCAGCGACCCGGCCTTGATCACCAGCACCGCCAAGATGAACCCGCCCTTTCAGGAATACTATTTTAATTTCCAGGCGTATCGCAACTTTATGGCCGCGGTCCCGGCTGCAATGCGTACGTTGCCGGTCTTCATCACCGAGACCGATCAGGACGTGCCGTGGCTGGATGCCAATAACGGGTGGGTGCAGGCGGCTTGCGCCGAAATCAACCGCTGGAATCAACAACCTGGCGCGCAGCAGATTCGCTGCCTGCTGCTCTATCGCTGGCAGCGTTACGATGCATGGCACATCGAGGGCAAGACCGGGGTCATCGATGGCTTCCGCGCGGCGCTGGCCAACGACTACCGCTGGAAGGAGCCGCCCCCCAGTCCAGCAGACTACAGAGTTGGCGACGTGCTGCGCACCCTGGACGCCATCAATTTACGCGCCGCACCCGGTGGCCAGATCATCGGCGTGCTGCCGGCTGGCGCGCAGGCGACGGTGCGCAGCACACCCTACATCATGGCCGGCGGCTTGCCTTTCTGGGCGGTGCGCGTGTTGTTCAACGGTCAGGTGCGCAACGGCTGGCTGGCGCAATATACGCTCGACGGCTTCATGTTGCTAACCCGCGCCTCCTTTGGCGCGTTGCGACCCGCCGCTTACCAGCCAGGCGACATCGTGCGCACGCTAGATATGCTCAACTTCCGCGGCCAGCCCGCGGGCGCAGTAATGGGTGTGCTGCCCGCCAACACACCCTTGACGATCATCGACCCGATCTTTGTGATAGCCGAAGGCGTGCCCTTCTGGGCGGTGCGCGGGGTGGTCAACAGCACGCTGGCCAATGGTTGGGTGGCGCAGTACACGCAGAGCGGGATTATCCTGATCGAGCCTTACCAACTGCCGGCTGGTGCGGGTGCGGCTGCCGCCGTCGCTGGCCTTGCCGCCGCGGGCGCGGCTTTTGCCCTGGGTGATGAGGTGCGTACGGTGACAGCCGCACGCTTGCGGCGCACGCCGGGCGTCACCGGCAAGCCCGCAAATGATACGCTGGCCATTGTGCCGGCAGGCGCGGTGATGACGGTGTCAGGTGGACCTACGCGCGTCGACGGCATGGCGTGGTGGCGGCTGGTGGGGGTGCTGCCGACTCTAGGGCGCGCCGAAGGTTGGATGGCGCAGAAACTGCCGAGCGGCGAAGCCTTGTTCGAGGGCGTGCTGCCAGAAGCGCCGCCGGCCGTCGAGCTTCCTGGCGCTGGCGGCGCCTTTGCGTCAGGCGACCGCTTCCGTACGACCACGATCGTGCGTCTGCGCCGTTCGCCCGGCTTGAGCGGCAAGGATGAGACGGACATTGTCACCGACATTGCGCAGGGCGTTGAAGGTGTCGTGGTGGCCGGGCCCGCGCAGACGGACAGCTTATTCTGGTGGCAGGTGGAGATTCGCGCACAGGATGGACGGCTTTTCGCGGGCTGGATGGCTGAAGCCACCGCTGACGGTGAGCAGTTGATGCAAAAGCTCAGCCCGCCTGTTACATCCCCCGGTTTTCGTGTAGGCAATCTTGTGCAGACGACTGATTTTATCAACGTGCGGCGCACCCCAGGCGCTGTCAACAAACCGGCCGACGATGTGCTCGGCGCGTTGCGCCCGCGCACAACAGGCGTGCTGCTTGATGGCCCCCGTCTGGCGGGTGGTTTGACGTGGTGGCGCGTGGGCAGCATTCTCACGCCGCCGGGCGTCGAGGTGCGCGGCTGGATGGCGGAGACGGCGCCCGGTGTTGGCGCGCTGATCGTCGCGCCTGCCAAGCTCCCTGGCACGAACATTCCCGATGCCGCGACTGGCGTCTATCTCCATCCACCCTTTGCTGAACGTTATCCCATCGGTCAGCTCTGGGGCGAGAATTCGGATTTCTACGCCCGCTTTAATTACGACGGCGTGCCACTGTTAGGACATAACGGCATAGATTTTTCGATGCTGGAGGGCACGCCCCTCTTTGCTGTGGATGACGGCGTCGTGCGTCAAGTCGGTTTCGAGGCGGGCGGCTTTGGCAATTATATTTTGCTCAGCCACGCGTGGGGCGAGTCGATCTATGCGCACCTTTCAGCCATCGACATCGCTCTCGACCAGACCGTTGCGCGCGGGCAGCATATCGGCCGGTCGGGCAATACGGGTGGCAGCAGCGGCCCGCACCTGCACTTTGCGATCCGCACCAATCCCTATGTACGCAGCGACGGATGGGGCGGCTTTAGTGATCCGCTGCCCGCGTTGCCGCCCAGCGCCTACTATCTGCCATCCTATATTCTCGACGCGGCGCCGGCTGGTGTGAGTGTAATGGCTGCGGCGGCTGCACCGGAAGGCGCAGGACGGCTGCAGCCTTCGACAATGGGCAATGTGCCCGGCGTGCAACGACCGTAATCAACACCCCGGCGGTTCCATGCTTGTGCTATAATCCTTGTCGAATCTGACCATCGACTTGGAGTATGCATGGCTCGACCGTTGTTTGACTCGCCTCATATCTTTGGCATCCATGAGCCTGGCGGCGAACAGTTTATGTTGGCCGCTGGGCGTCCGGGGTGGATTCTCTTCTCCGAGGTGCTGGGTCACGATCCCTCTGACCTGAGCGGCGTTGACTATACGAGCTACGCCAGCCAGGGCTTTGGCCTGCTCGTCCGCCTCAATCACGGCTACGAACCGGACGGCACGATCCCACACAGCAGCCAGTACGAGGCCTTTGCCCGCCGCGTCGCCAATTTCGTCGGCACCAGCCGCGGCGCGCGCATCTGGGTGATCGGCAACGAAATGAATTATGCCATCGAGCGCCCCGGCATCAAGATCGACTGGTCGCGCCATCACACGCGGCGCGACGGCCCGCCCGACGTTGCCGATCCGACGCGACGCGGGTTGGCCGTGCGCTTCAATGTCCTCCCCGATCATTCCCGCGAGATTCGCACCACGCGCGGCGCCATGATCAGCCCGGGTGAGGTAATCACCCCCGAACTGTATGCCCGCTGTTACCGTCTCTGCCGCGACGCCATCCATCGCCTGTCGGGTCATGAAAATGACCTGGTGCTGCTGGGGGCCGTTGCGCCCTGGAACACCCAGACGATCTATCCTGGCAATCCAAATGGCGATTGGGTGCAGTATTTCCAAGACATTCTGACAGTATTGGGGCCGGAGGGGTGTGACGGCTTCACACTTCACGCCTATACGCACGGCGCAAATCCTTCGCTGATCGCCAGCCAGGCAAAAATGACGCCGCCCTTCCAGAATCGCCATCAGCACTTTCGCACGTACATAGATTTTATGCAGGCTGTGCCGGCCGCGATGCGCCATCTGCCCGCCTTTCTGACCGAGACTGGGCAGGCGCAACCCTGGGTCAACCAGAACAGCGGATGGGTGCAGGCATTGTACGGCGAGATCGATGCCTGGAACCGGCAGCCAGGCGCACAACAGATTCGTGCGGCGATTCTTTATCGTTGGCCTGCGCTTGACCGTTGGCATATCGAAGGGAAAAATGCCGTCATCGAAGATTTCCGGCGCGCGCTGGCCAGCGACTATCGCTGGCGTGGCAGCGAAGAAACTGAGCGCCAGCATGACGCGGCAGTGGCGCCAGACGCGCCTGTTGCAACTGACGGCGCCGGTGATGCGATCGATGAGGCCGTCACTGTCTCGCGCCCACCGCTTGCCAGCCAGGGCGAAATGCAGGCGGAGGTGCAGACGCAGGCTGCGCCGGATGATGCCGTGCGCGCGCCTGAAGCTTCACCTGCGGGCGAGCGCAAACGCCGCAGACGCAAGACGCCGGAAACGCCACCCTACGGCATTGAATGGGTGTCGGACAGCTTTCCGGCGCGCCTCACGGTGGGTCAGACCATCACTGCGTCGATCACACTGCGCAACACAGGCGCGCTGACCTGGCGATGGGGCGGCGGCAATCCGTTCCGGCTCGGCTACCGTTATTATCGCAATCGCCGCTTGCTGAAGATGGCGCCTGCCAAAGACCTGCGCACCGACATCCCCGACGATGTGATGCCTGGACAAACCGTAGAGATTCAGGCGCGCATCGCATTGCCAGATGATCCTGGCAACTATACGCTGGAGCTAGACCTGGTTCATGAAGGGATTGCCTGGTTCAAGGAGCGCGGCGCGCCGGTGCTGACGCGTTGGCTGACTGTGGAAGCGCCGCCAACCAATGGCGCGGGCGGCGACCGCAGCGACATTCAGCTCCCCGTGCGGCTGTTTACGGACATTACCCGGCGGTTGCCACACAGCGGAACACCCTATGCGCGGCGCAACCTCAACCAGATTCGTTATATCGTTGTCAATCACACCGGCGCTCATCCGCTGCTCAGTCTGGAGCGCGTGGCGCGCGCACATATCAAGCGCGGCTATCCAGGCATCGCCTATGACTTTGTGATCGACGCCGCGGGTGAAGTCTTGAAGGTCAAAGAGATTGAGGATGTGGCGCAGCCGGACAAGGTGTGGTCGGAGCAGGGCGTCAACATCTGTCTGGCTGGCAATTTTGCATCCAGCGCGCCGCCACTTACGCAGCTTGACGCCGCGGGCCGGCTCTGCGCCTGGCTGGCGCAAAACATGGGACTGACCGCGGATGCGATCGTTGGGCTGGGTGAACTGACGGCGAGCGAAAGTCCCGGAGAAACCTTCTACAAGGGCGTGTGCTGGAAAGAAGTGCTCGCCCGGCAGGTGCGTCTGCATCTGGCGGCGTTGAGCACAGGGGCGCTGGAGAGCGACCGTACAGGTGAATCCGAGCGGCAGATCAGCGAAGTGCGCACGCTCAATCAGACACTAGCCGAGCGGTTGGCGCTGAGCGAGGCCAGAGAGCAGGAAGCGCAGACGATCGCCCGCCGGCTGCGCGCCGACGTTGAAGCGTTGCGTCAGCAACTGGACGCACAGCCGGAAGTCGTTGGCGGCGGCCTGCGCATCTATCGGCTGACCGATCGGCTCCCCCGCAATGCGCAGCGCTACACGCCGCGCCGGCCGGACGACATTCAAGCTATCGTCATTCATGACACCGGCGCGCCGAGCGACACCCCGTTGAGCGAACTGGCGGCATTCCAACAGCGCACGTGGCCGGGTCTTTTGTATGATTTTGTGATCACTGCACAGGGCGTCGTGCAGCAGACGCAGCCGCTGGAGGAGGCGCCGGACACGCCCGAGCCTTACGTGCGCCATGCTGTCAGCGTGGCATTTGCGGGCGACTTTCGGCAGGGCGGCAGCCCAACGCCGGAGCAACTGGCAGCCGGCGGCGCGCTGCTCGACTGGTTGTTGCTCCGGTATCCACAGTTGAACCTCCAAACGATAAAAGGTCTCAGCGAGTATATCGATACGTTGTCTCCCGGCCGCGAATGGATGGAAGGCGCGAACTGGAAGCAGCGTCTGCTCGCCGCGATGCCGCGTGCGATGGGGGTGGTGGAAGACACCGCGACCGTGCAAGCCCTGCGCGGGGAGGTTGCACGGCTGGAGGCAGAGCTAGCCGCCCTGCACGCGGCGCGCACGGCGCTTGAAGAGGAGCGTCTCGACCGCGCGTCCGAAATCCAGCGGCTGCGTGAGGAACTGGCTGCGAAAACGGCTGGCCCCATGAATTTTGTCGTTCCTGCGCCGCCGCTGCAGGAAATCTTCGAGCAATTGCCCAAACATGCCAGGCTGCGCTACGACCGTCGCCCGCTCCAGCAGATCACGCACATCGCCATTCATCACACCGCGGCGCCGCCGCGCGTGGGGCCGGCGCGCATCGC
>JACSRH010000344.1 GCA_014879855.1 Caldilineaceae bacterium
ACCGGAATGCCGGATGGCAGCCCCAATGTGTGCGCTGCTTCTTCCTGTAAATAGCCGCTGATGGTGGCTGAAGGCTGCACTGCCGGAAGCTGCGCCCGCTGAATGTCGAGCGCTGCCAGCAGCTCATCCGACCAGTCGCGGCTATTCTCGTCCAGCAACAAGGCGCCGGCCGCGTCGCTGGGGTCGGTGGCGAAGACGCCGGTCATGCGGAAGCGCAGATAATCCTTGGGCAACAGCACCATCTTGACGCGCGGCCAAATGTCTGGCTCGTGCTGTTGGAACCAGCGCAGGGTCGCGGCCTGGAAACCAGTCGCCACGGGGCTGCCAGTAATGGCGTAGAGGCGTGCGGCGCCGATGCTTTGTGTGATCTCACGCACCTGCGCCGCGCTGCGTCGATCCGGCCAGATGATGGCCGGCGTCAGCGGTGCGTGTAGCTCATCCAGCAGCACCGCGCCGTGCATCTGCCCCGACAGGCCGATGGCGGCGATTTTGGCGTCGGGTGCGCGCGCCAGCACTTCATGCACCGCGCCGGCCGTGGCGCGCCACCAGGCTGCGGGCGATTGTTCGGCGCGGTCTGGCAGTGGTTGTTGGATCGGATACTCGGCAAAAGCCGTCGCCACAACCTCGCCGTTGGCAGTCGTCAACAGTGCTTTGACGGCCGATGTGCCGAGATCGATGCCAAGCAGATGGGTGGTCATGGTCGTGATGCTTCCGTTCTAAAGTCGGCAGGGCTATGCCAGACCTGATGCGCCGCGTCCACTTGCCAATCGTCAGCGCTGATCTGTAGTGGATGTTTGTCCCATGCGTCGGCCAACCGAGACTGCACTGTTTCCCAAGCGGGGACGCCGCCGGTGGCGTCCGGGCTTTCCACACTCGCCGCCCCCACCGCGGTGGCATCGAGAAGCGCCTGTTCAATTGTTCTGCCGTGCAGCAAGCTGGCCAGCAAGCCGGCGATAGTGCAGTCACCTGCGCCCGTGGCGCCGGCGACATTGACGACGAAGCAAGGCGTCAACAATTCACGGCCAAGCCAACTCGCGGGCAGCGACGAGAGCAGCGCGCCGCCCGCGGCCAACCGTGCTGGGTCGGCGCTCGTGCGCAGATAAAGCCCCAGTTCGCCCAGCTTCAACGCCACCACCGCCGCGCCCAGCTCGAGCAGCCGCTGTGACAGACCCTGCAACAACGCGGCGTCGGGCGTGCGTGCGTCTTCTCCGCGCTGGATGGCGTCATAGCGACGGCGGTCAAGCATAAAGAGCATTTCATCCAAGCTCGGTGCAAAGAGATCGACGTGCGGCAAGACATTGACAAGCACACGTTGCCAGTCGACGCGGCCTGCCTCTGAGGTCGGATCGGGCTGCGCCATATCAAGCGAGGTGGTGACGCCCAGCGCTCGCACGGCACGCAGCAGCGTCGCCAATTCGGCGCCGTCATCCAGATACATGCGGCGCATGAGCGGTGGATAGCCAAAGTGAAAGACCTTGGCTCCGCGCACCTGCTCCAGATCGACATCGCCGGCGCCGAAGGTGTTGTTAGCGCCGGGGCAATGCAGAAAAATCCGATCCACCCCCGGTGGGTTGATGACCAGCGTATACGAAGAGTCCGCGTCTGGAGCGACGATCATGCCCGCGGTGAGTGTTTCGTCGTAGCTGCGCACAACATCGAGAATAGCGCGGCCAAAGAGGTCTGGCCCGACCTTGCCCATCATGCGCACAGGGACGCCCAGCCGGTGCAACGCGATGCCGGTGTTGGACACGGCGCCGCCCGTCGAGATCAGCGCCGGCCCAACCTGGTTGAGACTTCCAGGCTGAAAGATAGAGGCGAACGATGCGTCAGTCTGGCTCCAAGCTGGAATAATATCCACGCAGATGTGTCCTGCGACGACGATTTGAGGCTCAGTAGCGTTCATCAATGCGGTTGCACCTGCTGTAATTCAGAAATGGCATGATGGAGCGATTTGACGGCTGGATAAAGTTGTCGATAAACGGTAGAGAAACTGCGATCGTAGAAATCCGCCTCTTCTTGAATTGGTTCGATGAGGGTGGTGGTGTAGCGTACAGACGCCACCGCGTCTGCTGTGTCGGTGTAGACGCCGGCGCCGATCCCGCCCAGCATGGCCGCGCCCAGCGTTGTCGCCTCGTCGATGCTCACGACGCGGATTGCCTGATTGTAAACGCTGGCCTTGATCTGCATCAACAACTGATTGCGCGTGCCGCCGCCGGTCGCCACGATCTGTTCGATGTGCGTGCTGGGCAGGTATGGCAGCAGCGAGGCGAGCGAATAGCGCGCCTCGTAGGCCAGCCCTTCCAGCACGGCTCGATAGAGCGCGCCACGTTTGGCGTCGAAGGTGACGCCCACAAATGTCGCTCGCGAACGTGGGTCGTTGTAGCCGGGATTCGCTGTGCGCAGATGTGGCAGGAAATGCACGCCGAGGCTGCCCGGTGGAATTGCGCTGCCCTCACGTTCCATTTCGGCGTAATCGAGACCAGCCCCCATGTTTTCGCGGAGCCACTCGATGCATGCGCTCGACGTATACAGTCCGCCGAGGACGTAATAGCCGCCGCTCACGTGCACGCCTTGGGAATAACCGAACGCACCGATTTCGGGATCCTTGAGCACATCGTTTGTCGCCAGGAAGATCGCCTCGGCTGTGCCCAGTGAATCGAGCACGGCGCCGGGACGGGTCACACCCAGCGCCAATGCGCCGCACACATGGTCGTGTCCGCCGGTCGTGACTAGGGCGGTCGCGGGCAGGCCACTCTGCGCGGCAACGGCGGGCAGCACCGCGCCGAGACTTGTCCCGCTCGGCAGCAGCGGCGGCAAGATGGCAGGGTCGATCCCGGCCTCCTGCACCAGCGATGTTTCCCAGCGCAAATGGTCGATGTCCAGCATCAGCGTGCGCGAGGCAAGCGAATATTCTGACGCGGCGACGCCACAGAGTCGATAGGTCAGATAGTCCGCCACGTTCAGCCAGGTGACAGTGCGGGCCAGCGCGTCCGGTGCGTGGTCGCGCAGCCACAGCAGCTTGCACAGGGTGAAGATCGGCTGGATCGACATCCCCGTGCGGCGGAAGATGGCATCGGCGCCAAATTGACGGCGCAGAGATTCAGCCTGCGCTTTGGTGCGCGTATCGAACCAAGCGATGGCGTCGTAGGTGGGCGCGCCTGCCGCGTCAATCGGCACGCCCGCCTCGCCGATGCTCGCCACCGCCACCGAGACAATGCGCGCCGGGTCGTCGAGTTGGGCCGTCATTTTCTGCAACGCCGTAAGAGTGCGCTCCCACAGCGCGACCGGGTCGTAATACGCCCAGCCTGGCCGCGGGTAGACGGTCGGCGTCGGCACACTGGCTTTAGCGACGACCTGACCGGTGCGTGTAAACGCAATGGCCTTGATGTGCGAAGTGCCGAAATCGATTCCAACCAGCAGGGCATCGCCTGCCATGAGAGTATCCTTCAGAACAAATGACCCACTAGTGGGCAGATTCTACTTCTTTTGCGCCTGTCATAATGGCAACAGCATCGGCCATCGAGTACTCATCGGGTCTGATGACCGCAACGCGCCGGCCAAGCCGCTGGATGTGAATCCGGTCGGCCAGCTCGAACACCAACGGCATGTTGTGGCTGATCAGGATGACCGGCAGGCCGCGCGTGCGCACCTGACGGATGAGTTCGACCACCATGCGCGACTCCTTGACGCCCAGCGCCGCGGTCGGCTCGTCCATGATCACCACGTTCTGGGCAAAGGCTGCACTGCGCGCCACCGCCACGCCTTGGCGTTGGCCGCCGGATAGCGTTCCCACCGGCTGGCTCATCGACTGGATGCCGATCTTCAGGTCTGACATATAGCGGATCGTGTCGTCCATCATGCGCTGCTTATCGAGCATGCGGAGGAGCGAACCCAGGATGCCTGCGCGCCGGATTTCACGGCCAAGAAAGATATTTTCCATGATATTGAGGGCTGGCGCCACGGCCAGATCTTGATAGACAGTTTCGATCCCCATGCGCCGCGCGTCCAGCGGGTTATGAAAATGCACCAACGCCCCGTTGAGATAAATTTCGCCTTCATCGGGAATCAGCGCGCCGGAGAGCGCCTTGATCAAGGTCGACTTGCCAGCGCCGTTGTCGCCGATCACGGCGAGGATTTCACCGGATAAAAGTTCGAAATCGGCGCCATCCAGGGCCACTACGTGGCCAAAATGCTTGACAAGACCACTAGCTCGCAGCACCGAATTTGGCTGTAGATCGTTCATGCCTGCCCCCTGTGCGAGAACTGATCGACGGAGACGGCCAGGATCACGAGAATACCAGTGACGAGCACCTGGTACATCGACGGAATTCCCATCAATTGCAGCCCGTTGCGAAAGACGCCGACGATGAGCGCGCCGATCAACGTACCCAGCACATTGCCGCGCCCGCCAAACAAGCTGGTGCCGCCGAGCACCACCGCGGTGATACTGTCCAGGTTGGCGGTCTGGCCCGCTTGCGGGTCGCCGACCTGGGTGCGGGCAATCAGCAACAGACCGGCGATCCCGTAGATAAACCCCGCCGCGCCGTAGACGCTGATCAAAAGGCGCGTGGTCGAAATGCCGGCCAGGCGCGTGGCTTCCGGGTTGTCGCCCACGGCATAGACGTGACGACCCCACGATGTCTCGCGTAAAATAAACCACGCAATCAGGTAAATTACCAACATTACGACAGAACCATAGGTGATGGCGGTCTCGCCGAGGGTGAAGGTATTGCCCAAAAAGGTAATCGTGGTGGGGAGATTGGAGATGGTCGTTGTGCGATAGATGCGAGTGATGGCGTAGGCGATATTCAGCGTGCCCAGTGTCACGATAAAGGGAGGGAGTTTGACCAGTGCAACCAGCGAACCGTTGAGGATGCCAAAAGCAGTGGTGATCGCCAGGCCGATGAGGATGGCGAACACGGGCGGAACGCCAAACTCAACTGCCAGACTCGCCATGATGACCGAGCCAAGCGCCATGACCATGCCGTTGGAAAGGTCGATGCCGGCAGTCAGAATGATCAGCGTCTGCCCGATCGCTAAAGTGCCCACCACAATCACTTGTTGCACGACTAAAGAGAAATTACGGCCGGTGAAGAATTTATCTGTCTGGGTGGCAAAAAAGAGCATGGCAATCAGCAGCGCCAGCAAAGGCCCCACACCAGGAAGCGTCAGAAAGTGGGCGACTCCGGCTCGGCTGCGCTGCCAGCCCGATTGAGGTCGCTCGTGTACAAGGGCGTCACTCATGAAATCATGTCCATTTGCTGCAAAGAACGGTGGAAGAGGGCGATGCATGGAAACTTACGTCGCCCTCTTCCATCAGGTGTTTGTTGAAATAAACCTGCAACGACGACTCGACCGGATCAAGCCGGTGTCGTCAGGCAGGCTAGCCGATGACTACTCTCCCCAACAGTTGTCGAGACCGTAAACAGTGTCCTGGCTTTCGACGCCCTCCACAGCCTTGTCAGCAATCAGGGTCACGCCGGTGTCGGTGTAGCCAGACACTTTGTTGCCTGTGCTGATATAGTCGGCGATGGCATCGACGCCCATCGACGCCATTTTGAGCGGATACTGCTGCGAAGTGGCGGAAATTCTGCCATCCGCAACGCCGCGTACGCCTTCACAACCACCATCCACCGAGACCACGACCACCTTGTCGGCGACGCCAGCCGCCACCAACGCCGTGTTGGCGCCAAAGGCCGCCGGTTCATTGACCGTATAGACGACGTTGATGTCAGGGTTGGCCGTGAGGCAGTTTTCCATGACGGGTTGGGCGCGGTCGATCATGCCGTTGGTGTCCCCCTGGCAGACAATCGCCGCGTCGCCCTCTTCAATGCCGAAGCCCTGCAGGAAGCCATCGTGACGCTGCTGGCTGACTGTGGTGCCGGCGGTGCCGTCGAGCATGGCGATTTTCGCGGGTGTGTCGCCCAACGCGGCTTTGGCATATTCGCCGATCAGTACGCCAGCCTGAACATTATCTGTGGCAAACAGTGCGTCGGATGCATCGGCTGGATCGAGTGGGGTGTCAAGCGCAATCACCAAGACGCCCGCGTCGCGCGCCTTCTGAATGGTGGGGACGATGGCCGTCGAGTCATTCGCTGTAATCAAGATGCCTTTGACGCCAGCGTTGACGACATTCTCAATTGCCGTGATCTGCCCTTCATTATCGCCGTCGAATTCGCCGGCTGCGGTGATAAGCTTGATGCCTTTGGCCTCAGCTTCGGCAGTGGCGCCCTCTTCCATCTTGACAAAGAAGGGATTGCCGCGGTGCTTGGTGATCAAGGCCACCTGCGCCTCGCCGTCAGCGGCAACAGGCGCTGCGTCCTCGGCCACTGCTTCAGTTGCTGCCTCTGGTGCGGCTGCCGGGGCCGCGGCCGGGACCGTGCAGGCCGACAGCAACAGCGAGGCAACGATAAATATACTCAACATGACAAGACTTGATTTGCGCATAGTGTTCTCCTGTGATTTTCAGATTCACTGTCAACGAAACTGTGATGGTGCGGCGTGGACTAGCGCGCCAGTGTGCTCCGGTCTGGATAAACCTTGCGTTTTGCAATCACCTCCCTTCGCTCACCCACAGCGCCGAAACTTGCGGGACTCAGTATGGCCGTCGTAATCCGGCATAGGACTTTTGATGTGCTTGCCCATTTACTTTAATCGAATTGCCAGAGTTGTCAACTGGACAGGGAAGGGCATCATTCCGTTATGTCTGGGACACGTCGATGACGATCTTCACTACGTTGTCAGCATATTGTTCGTTCAGGGCATAGGCGTCCGGCGTCTGCTCTAATGGAAATCGATGCGACACAATGCCAAGCATATCCACCGCGCCGCTGCTCGCCAGCTTGATCGCGCGTGGATAGACGTGTTTCATGCGTCGCGACATGCGGATCGTCAAGCCCTTGCGCCGCGCGGTCGAGTGTTTCATCTCCAGCCTGTCCGCGCTCGGGATGCCGACGAGCACCAGCCTTCCGCCCAGCCGCGCCATCTCCGCGGCCCATTGGATCGAGTGATCCGCCCACGCCGCCTCAATGGCAACATCGACCCCACGCGCGCGGGTGGCCTGTTTGATGGCAACCAGCGGATCGCTGTCCTTGAAATTGATCGGGATGCCGCCGTAACGCGCTGCCAGGTTGAGCCGCCAGGGAAACTGATCGACGACATAGATCGGATCCGCGCCCGACAACCGCGCCATTTGCAGAATGTATAGCCCGATCGGCCCGGCGCCGAGGATAACAACGCTATCGGCCACGTGCAGTTTCGCCAGATCGACGGCGTGGATGGCGATGCCCAGCGGCTCCAGCAGCGCGGCCGCGGCGTCATTCATGCTGTCCGGGATCGGGAAGCAGGTGTGCGCCGGCATGAGCATGTATTCGCTCAGGCTGCCGTCGTCGGGGTAGGCGCCGCAGAAGTGTAGCCGATGGCAGAGGTTGGGGTGTCCCTGTTCGCACATTTCGCAGCGGCCACAAGGCTGCGCCGGATCGACGGCGACGCGCGCACCTACTTGCAGCCGCGCAAAGTTGCCGTCGTAGCTCTCCGGCCCGACCGCCTCCACGACCGCGGCAAACTCGTGGCCCAGGATCATGGGCGTCTCCACCACCGTGTCGCCGATGCGCGCATCCTGGTAGGTGTGAATGTCGCTGCCGCACACGCCGACCGCAGTCACCCGCAGCAGCGCCATGCCTGGTCCTGGCGACGCCGGGCGTGAAATCTGTTCGACGCGCAGATCGCGCGGCCCATGCAGCCGCACGGCCAGCATCGTATTCTTCGCAACCTTCGCTGACTCTTTTTCCATACTGAGAACCTCGCCTTCTCTCGGTTGTAATTTCCTATCCACAGATGAACGGCCTAGGTCAGCGTGCACCCGGTGAAAAA
>JACSRH010000345.1 GCA_014879855.1 Caldilineaceae bacterium
GATCGACTATCGCGACCACGCCGACGAGGGCGTCATTGCCATCCAGACCGCCGAGCCGGTGACCGACGATTGGGCCACGACGATTGCCGCCGCATGTCAGCTCCAGCCGGAGCATCTATACATTTTGGTCGCGCCTAACTCCAGCCTGGTCTGCGCGATCCAGGTGGCGGCGCGCATCGTGGAGCAGTCGCTGCACCGGCTGGCGGAGGAAGGCTTCGACGTGCGCGCGGTCAAGTACGCACACGGCTTCGGCGTGATCCCGCCGCTGATTGCGGACGAAGTCGTGGCGATGGGGCGCATCAACGACTCGCTGCTCTATGGCGGCGTCGCCACGCTCTACGTGGATGCGCCCGACGATGCGATTGCCGCGGTGATCGGCAAAGTGGTCTCGGTCGCCTCGCGCGCTTACGGCCGTCCCTTTGTCGAGATTTATGAGGACGCCGGCCGCGACTTCTACCAGATTCCGCTTGACCTGCACTCGCCGGCGGTGCTGCACATCAACAACTTGAACAGCGGGCGCACCTTCAGTGCAGGTGAGATCAACTACGCCGTGCTGCAGGAGTCATTCTTTGGCGAGGGTGCATAGAGCGCGGATGACGCGGATTGGGCGGATCATTGCGGATCAAGGGAAATCTGCGCAAATTCGCCAAATCCGCGTTATCCGCAAGCCATTTCCCATCTGTGTAACGAGAGTAGCACTATGACGCAACTGGGCATTCAGATCATCCCCACTATGCCGGTCGACGAAGTGATCGAGCTCGCGGTGATGGCCGAGGAACTCGGCTACGACTTCTGCCTGCTCGCCGATGAAGGGTTTATGCCCGACGTCTACGTGGCGCTCGGCGCAATTGCCCAACGCACCAGCCGAATGCGGCTCGGCCCGGTCACCAACGGCTACACGCGCCATCCCGCGGTGACGGCCAACGCTCTCGCCACGCTCGACGATCTTTCCAGCAGGCGCGCGTTGGCGGTGCTCGTGGCCGGCGGGTCGATGGTGCTCAGCCCGATGGGAATTGTGCGCGAAGCGCCGCTGACAGTGATGCGGGAGACAATCGCCATTCTGCGCCAGTTGTGGCGCGGGGAGGAGGTCGCGTGGCAGGGCAAGCGGTTCAGCCTGCAACACGCCCAGTTGCACAATCATCGGTCGCACGACATTCCACTCTGGCTGGCCGTGCGTGGGGAAAAGATGCTGGCGCTCGCGGGCCAGGAGGCGGACGGCGTCGTGTTGGTGGCAAAGTCCGATCTGGCGCCTGCCCTGGAGATCGTGGCGCAGGCTGAAGCCGGGCGCACGGCGCGCTGCGACCGCATCTATATGGATCGCATCGCGTATACGCCCGAATTGCTCGAAGAAGCGTCGGCGCTGTATGCCTACGTGCTGATGGATTCGCCGTCGCGGATGCTCGACGGGCTGGGCATCAGCGAGGCCGAGATCGACGCGATCCGGCGCGCGATCGCCACTGGCGGACCCAAAGCGGCCATGCCGCTCGTGCGTCCGGACATGATCCAGCGCTACCAGTTGGCGGGAACGCCAGACGAATGCCGGCAGGCGATCACCACCTTGGTGGCGCGCCATGAGCTGGATGCCATTGTGATGAACGTGACAACCGCCGGCATCGAGGCCAACCGTCGTCTGCTGCAAGATATTCGTTCCATCGTGCAAGCATAGCGGAATCTCCCGATCGTTTGTTCTTGAGTGTCGTTGTTCGTGCTGATCTAGCTATCACTGGAGGAAGAGAAACATGTTGACTACAAGCAAGCGAGCGTGGGGTCTGGTCATGTTGTTGATGGTGGTTGCGCTGTTGGTTGGCGCGTGTGCAGGCGTGAACGCGCCGGCTGCCGCGCCCGCGGAAAACGGCGCACCGGCCGCGGCAGCGTTCAAGGTTGGCCTGGTGCACCCCAGCCCGGTGACCGACGCGTGGAGCGGCCAGGCCTACGCCGCCATCGAGCGCATGCGCGATGAATTGGGCGCGGAGATCGCCAATGTCGAAGTGGGTGACCCGGCCGGCTATGAAAAGGCGTTCAGCGACTTCGCCAGCCAGGGCTACACGCTGGTGATCGGCCACGGCTTCCAATATCAGGACGCGGCGGCCAAAGTGTCGCCAGATTTTCCCGACACCTACTTCACCACAGTGGGCGGCGACAAAACCACTGCCAACTTTGCGCCGATCGACTTGGTGCCCGGCTATATGCAGGCGCTCTATGCGATGGGCGTGATGGCCGGCGAAGTCTCGCAGACCAAGCAGGCCGCCGGTTTTACGCTGGAAAACCCAGCCACCAAGCTGCCGCTGGAAGGCTTTCGCCAAGGCTTTGAAAGCATCCCTGGCAATACCTTCAGCATGATCGTGCTGCGCGACGGCAACGACGTGGGCGCGGGCAAGGAAGCGGCGTTGCAGGCGATGGCGGGTGGCGCTGACATCCTGATCGCCAACGCCAACCTGGCGGGCGATGGCGTGCTGCAGGCCGTGGCGGAGCAAGGGGACGATACCGTCTTCGCCATCGGCACGATCGGCGACCAGACGAGCAAGGCGCCGCAGAACATCCTGGCCAGCGCGCCGCTCAACATTCCGCAGGCGCTCTTTGCCGTGGCGCAGGCGGCCAAAGATGGCTCCTTCCAGGGCAACAGCGTGCGCCAGTTCACCGTCAACGACGCAGGCGTCTATCCGTTCGTTTACAACCCGGCGCTGGCCGGCATCGTCACGCCGGAAATGCAGGCGCTGGTCGATGAGACGATCGCCAAGCTCAAGGCCGGCGAAATCACGGTCGAGATGCCTCAGTAAAAAATCTCTAATCTCCAATCTCTGATTTTTAAGGGAGAATCAGAGATTGGAGATTGAAAGTCCTTGCCCATGACCACCGTGACCCTTTCCCGCCAAACCGGCGCTACACTCTGGCGCAATATAGCGCTGCCGCTGCTGGCAATCCTGGCGGCGCTGCTGGTCGGCGCGCTGATGTTGGCGCTGTCGGGCTTCGATGTGGCCGCAGCCTACGGCGCGCTGTGGAGCGGCATCTTTGGCAACGCGCGCAACATTGGCGAGGCGCTGCTGCGCGCCACGCCGCTGATCCTGGTGGGCGCCGGGATTGCGATTGCCTTTCGCTGCGGCATCTGGAACATTGGCGCCGAAGGACAGTTTTACATGGGCGCGGCGGCTGGCGCGTTCGTTGGTCTTCAGGCGGGCGCGCTCTCGCCCTGGCTCGCCATTCCGACGGCGCTGCTGGCCGGCGCGCTCTGCGGCGGGCTGTGGGCCGCGATTGCCGGCTGGCTCAAGGTGCGGCTGGGACTGAACGAGGTCGTGACCACGATCATGCTCAACTACATCGCCATCGGCATTGTCGGCTATCTCGTGACCGGGCCGATGCAGGAGGCAAGCCGCTACAACCCGCAGACCGACGAGATCGCGGCCGGGATGGTGCTGCCCAGGCTGCTGCCAGGGATGCGCGTGCACGCTGGCTTTTTGCTGGCGCTGCTCCTGCCGGTGCTGGCGTCGATCCTGCTTTTTCGCACGCCGTGGGGTTTTGCGCTGCGCGCGGTGGGCTACAATCCGGTCGCGGCGCAACATGCCGGCATTCGCGTCAACCGGCAGTACGTGCTGGCGATCAGCCTGAGCGGTGCGCTGGCGGGCGTCGCCGGAGCGGTGGAAGTTCTGGGTGTGATCGGGCGCCTCTACGAGAACATCTCGCCGGGCTACGGCTTCACTGGCATTGCCGTCTCGCTGCTGGCGGCCAACCACCCAATCGGCGTGATCTTTTCTGGGCTGCTCTTTGGCGCACTCACCACCGGCGCCGAATTGATGCAACTGACCGCGCAGATTCCCTCGTCGATGACCTTTATTTTGCAGGGTCTGATCATTGCGTTTCTGGTTTCGTTCCGCGCGCTACAAGGGCGGGTCTGGCCGCGAGGATAACCTTTATGGAATGGCTGATCGGGTTACAGGCGTTGTTGCAGGCCACCGTGCGCATGGCCGCGCCGCTCACCTTCACCGCGGTGGGCGAGACCTACGGCGAGCGCGCTGGCGTCATCAACATTGGCCTGGAGGGGCTGATGTTGATCGGTGCGGTCACGGCCTATGCGGTGGCTTTTGCCAGCGGCAATGTCTGGCTGGGCGTGTTCGCGGCTGGGCTGGCCGCGGCGACCTTCGGGGTGCTCTTTGGTGTGGTGACGATCACCCTGGGCGCCAATCAGATCGTCGCGGGCGCTGCGCTCAACCTGATCGGACTGGGGCTGTCGAGTTTTATCTACCGCGCTTTCTTCGGCAGCGTCACGAATCGTGCGATCCAGCCGCTGGAGACGGTCAAGATTCCGCTGCTCAACCAGATTCCCGTGGTGGGGCCGGTGCTGTTCGAGCAGAATCTGCTGGTCTACGCCGCGCTGCTGCTGGCGCCGCTGGCCGCGCTGGTGCTCAACCGCACGATGCTGGGGCTGGCGCTGCGTTCGGTGGGTGAGCATCCCAAAGCGACGGCGACGGCGGGCCTCTCGGTGATCGGGCTGCGCTATGCGGCGGTGGCCTTTGGCGGCATGATGGCGGGCATCGGCGGCGCCTATCTGTCGGTGGCCTACGCCAATCAATTTGTAGAGAATATGGTGGCAGGCCGCGGCTTCATTGCGTTGGCAATCGTCGTCTTTGGCCGCTGGTCGCCGCTCGGCGCGCTCTGGGCGAGCCTGCTCTTTGGCTTTACCTTTGCGCTGCAACTGCGTTTGCAGGCGCAGAGCATCCCCATCGCCTACCAGTTCCTGCAGATCCTGCCTTACGTCGCCACCATCGTCGCCATGATTTTGCTGCGCGGGCAGTCGGCGCAACCCAAGGCGCTGGGCGTCCCCTACACGGAGCGGACATGACCGAGCAAACGCCGCGCCTGCGGCTGGCGGGCATCTCCAAACACTTCGGGGCGGTTCAGGCCAACAACGACATCGCACTGGAGGTGGCACCGGGCGAGATTCACTGTCTGCTCGGCGAAAATGGCGCGGGCAAATCGACGCTGATGAATATCCTCTACGGGCTGGTGCGTCCCGATGCCGGCGCGATCTTTCTGGATGGCAAGCCAGCCACGATCCGTTCGCCTCATCAGGCGATTGAACTGGGGATCGGCATGGTGCACCAGCACTTCATGCTCGTCCCGACGCTGACTGTCGCAGAGAATGTGATTCTCGCCACGCGACCGCTCCTTTCGCTGCGCAGGCTGGGCGAGTCGGTGATACGCGACCGCCGCGCCATCGAGCGGCAGGTCGGCGAGGTGGCGCAGCGCTATGGGCTGAAGATCGACCCGGCCGCGCGCGTCTCTGCGCTCAGCGTGGGCGAGCAGCAGCGCGTCGAGATCGTCAAGGCGCTCTATCGTGGGGTCAAGCTCTTGATTCTCGACGAACCCACCGCCGTGTTGACCCCGCAGGAAACGAGCGATCTTTTCAAGACACTCCGGGATTTCACCGCCGCGGGCCTGTCGATCATTTTGATCACCCATAAGCTGCATGAGGTGATGGCGATCAGCGACCGCGTCACGGTGCTGCGCGATGGCAAAGTCGTGGGCCGGCGCGTCACGCGCCAGACGGACACCCACGAACTGGCGGAGCTGATGGTGGGGCGCGATGTGCGGCTGACAGTGGAGAAGCGCGCGGCTCAGCCCGGCGCGCCCGCGCTGGTTGTCGAGGCGTTGACTGTCCTCGGCGCGCATGGACGGCGCCTGCTCGATCAGCTTTCGCTGCAGGTGGCCGCCGGCGAAGTCCTGGGCGTGGCCGGCGTGGATGGCAACGGGCAGCGCGAGCTGGCTCTTGCGATTACGGGGATTTTGCGCCCGGACAGCGGCAGCATCACCGTCGAAGGCAAGGCGTTGACCGGCGCCATGCCGCGTCAGATTGCCGACGCAAGCGTGCGTCACATCCCGGAAGATCGCCAGCAGATGGGGCTGATCCTCGATTTTTCCGCCGCCGACAACTTTGTGCTCAAGCAGTTCAGCCGGCTGCCGTTCACGCGTCGCGGCCTGCTGCAACCCGCTACGATCCTGGCCCATGCACAGCGGTTGATCCGCGCATTTGACGTGCGCACGCCTTCCCCGGCGCTGCCGGTGGCGAATCTTTCCGGCGGCAACCAGCAGAAGGTGGTGCTCGGCCGCGAGATCGACAGCAACCCGCGCGTGCTGGTGGCCGCGCAGCCAACGCGCGGCCTCGACGTCGGCGCCACCGAGTATGTGCACAAGGCCCTGATCGCACAGCGCGACGCTGGCGCGGCGATCCTGCTCATCTCCACCGAGCTGGAAGAGGTGCTGGCGTTGAGCGACCGCATCGTGGTGCTGTACGAGGGACGCATCGTTGGCGAGGTTCCCGGCGACCGCGCCAACACGCAGAAGATCGGGCTGATGATGGCCGGGGTGCAGGCTGCGTTGCAACCAGTGGAGCGCTGGGGGACGAACACGAATGAAGCTTGATCCTGCCAATAAGGCAAGCGATAGAAACGAGTGGGAATGAACACTATCAGTCACAGTGAACTAGCCAACAGAATATCGACGCTGGCGGAAGCCTTTGCCCTGCAACAGCAGCGCTTTCTGGCCGACCTGATCCGCATCCGCAGCTACACCGGCGATGAGGGCGCGGCGGTGCAGCGCATGTTGCAGGAGCTGCGCGCCATCGGCTGTGATGAGGTATGGATGGACAGCGCCGGCAACGCGCTCGGACGCATCGGCAACGGACGCCGCGTGATTCTATACGACGCGCACCTGGACACCAACGAGGTTGCCGACGCCAGCGAGTGGCCTCATCCGCCGCTGGAGCCGGTGATCGAGCATGGCGCGATGTGGGGGCTGGGCGCATCGGACTGCAAGGGGGGTGTGGCGGCGATTGTCTACGGCGCGGCGATCCTCAAACAATTGGCGCTGGCCGGCGACTTCACGCTGCTGGTGATGGGCGCCACGCTGGAGGAGGATGCCGAGGGTTTTGCGCTGCGTTCCCTGGTGGAGCGCGACGGCGTGCGTCTTGACACGGTGCTGCTGGCGGAGGCGACCGACCTGACGCTGCGCCGCGGCCAGCGCGGGCGCTGCGAAATCCGCGTGCGCACCACCGGCAAGGCCGTCCATGCCAGCACGCCGCACCTGGGCGAGAACGCCATCCTCAAGATGCTGCCGGTCGTCGCTGCGCTGGAGACGATGAACGCCAGCCTGCCCACGCACCCGATCTTTGGCAAGGGCACGCAGGTCGTCTCGTTGATCGAGGGGCCGCACACGCCCAACTCCGTGCCAAGTTGGTGCGAAGTCACCGTGGATCGGCGCATGATGCCGGGCGAGACGATGGCGTCGGTGCTGGCGGGCGTGCGCGCCGTGGTCGAGCCGCTGGGCGCCACCGCCACGATCCCCAACCAGCCAGTGCCGACGCACACCGGGCTGCACCTGGATGGGCCGAGCTTCTATCCCGGCTGGCTGCTGGAGGAAACGCATCCGCTGCTGGCGGTCGGGCAGGCAACCGGGCAGGCGCTGTGGGGCGAGTCGCTGCCGGTCGACGTGTGGCGTTTCAGCACCGACGGGACATACTCGGCGGGCGCGGCGGGCATTCCCACGCTCGGCTTTGGGCCGCAGGAAGAGCGCTACGTTCACGCCGTCGACGACCAGGTCGACCTGGCGAAGCTGACCAAAGCCGCCGCGTTCTATGCGCTCTTTCCGCTGATGTTCGTGAATGATGAAGAAGGCTAATGGAACGCGGATAGTGCAGATTTGGCGGATCAGCGCGGATCAAAAAAATCCGCACAAATTCGCTCGATCCGCGCCATCTGCGTTCTATTCCGACTCACTTTTTAGCAAGACGATCACTTTTACAATCTGGAGTCAGGAAGATGAACACGCAACTGTTTGGCAAGGACTTTATTACCACCGAAGATTGGTCGCGCACG
>JACSRH010000144.1 GCA_014879855.1 Caldilineaceae bacterium
GGTTCGCAGAGAGAAATGCAAAAAATTGAGTGAGACCTGCTCTTTCTTCTCTGCGGGACTCCGCGCCTCCGCGTCGAGATTTGCCCTTTTCAAACAGATCCTGAGCGTCTTTGCGTCTCCGCGCCTTTGCGTTGAAAGCAGATGCTGCTGCGCGACGAGCGGAAAGGCCGCCACGCGCAGGTGTGTGCGGCTGTTTACAACGCCATCAATGTTACCGCGCGTCTAATTTATCTCATCCAGCGAACCGGTTACGAGGTAGATGATGCGTTCGCCGACGTTGGTGACGAGGTCGCCGAAGCGTTCGAGTTCGCGCGCCACGCGCAGCACTTCGTAAGCAGCCTCCACCTGTTCGGGGCTGCCGGCCGCGGCCATTTCTGCCATTAAACGAGTAAAGACGCGTGCGTACAGGGCATCGACCTCGTCATCCTGTTTGGCGATGATGCGCGCCAAATCAATATTGCTATTGGCAAAAGCCAGCATGACCTGGCTGAGCATCTTGCCCACCATCTCCCCCATCTGCCAGAGTTCGGGCGGCTGCTCCTGCGTGGGCATTCTGAGCAGTCGTGGCACAACCTTGGCGACGCCCTTGGCCTGGTCGCCCATCCGCTCCAGGTCAATGATAATGTTCATGGCCGTGGTGATCGTGCGCAGGTCGCGCGCGGCCGGCTGTTGCGTGACGATCAGCGAAAAGCATTTTTCCTCAATGTCGAAGCGAGTCTTGTTGACGACGCGGTCAGCCGCGCTGACCTGTTTTGCCTTCTCCGCGTCAAGCGTGCGGAAGGCGTCAAGCGCCAGCGTCAACTCCGCTTCGACGAGACCACCCATATACAGGATTTCGTCACGCAGTTCATTCAGCTTGCGTTCGAAGTGGGCGCGTACGATCATATCAATTCCTCCTATCCTCGACGTCCGGTAATGTAGGCCTCAGTCAAAGGCGCTTTGGGCGCGCTGAATAAGTTTTCCGTAGTATTGAACTCCACCAGCTCGCCTAACCAGAAAAAGCCGGTGTAATGCGATGCGCGCGCCGCCTGCTGCATGTTGTGGGTGACGATCACGATTGTGTACTCCTGCGCCAGGCGACGCATCAAGTCTTCGACGCTGAGCGTAGCCACCGGATCGAGGGCGGAGCAAGGCTCGTCCATCAGAATGACTTTGGGTTTGACCGCGATGGTGCGCGCGATGCACAGCCGCTGCTGCTGGCCCGGATTGAGATCGAGCGCCGAATCGCGCAGGCGGTGCTTGACCTCATCCCAGAGCGCGGCGCCTTCCAGGCTCTCCTGGACCAGGCGGTCAAGTTCACTGCGGCGCGCGGCCATGCCGACGACGCGCGGGCCAAACGCAACGTTGTCATAGATGCTCTGCGGAAAAGGGTTGGGACGCTGAAAGACCATGCCGATATGTTGGCGCAGCTCCACCACATCCACAGCAGGCGCGTAGATATCTCTGCCGTCAAAGAACACCTGACCTTCGGCGCGCGTGCCGCGGATCGTGTCGTTCATGCGGTTCAGACAGCGCAGAAAGGTGGACTTGCCGCAGCCCGACGGGCCGATCAGCGCGGTGATGGCGTTTTCCCGAATATCGAGATACAAATTCTTCAGCGCTTGAAACGCGCCGTAGTAGAAGCTGAACTCGCGGACTTCAATCTTATTGTTCATCATTTAACACAACACTTGTCGGCTGACGATTAGCACCCGAACCGCGGATCTCCCGTCCGCAAGCAACCAGCGGACGCAACGCCCGCGAGCCAGACCATGATTGCGACATCAACCAAAGCGCCCGGTGATGTAATCCTCGGTGCGTTGATCCTGGGGATGCACAAACATCCGTTCCGCACGACCCACTTCGATTAGCTCGCCGTTGAGCAGGAACGCAGCGCGATCGGCGACGCGCGCGGCCTGCTGCACGCTGTGCGGCACCATGATGATGGTGTAGCGCTGCTTCAGCTCGTAGAGCGACTCCTCCACAGTGGCGGTGGAAATGGGGTCCAGCCCCGAAGTCGGGTTGTCCAGCAGAATGATCTCCGGCTCCAGCGCCAGGCTGCGCGCCAGACACAGGCGCTGCCGCTGCCCGCCAGAAAGCGCCAGGGCCGAGGTGTCCAAACGATCCTTGACTTCATCCCACAGCGCCGCCTGACGCAGCGAGCGTTCGACGCGACGCTCCAGCTCGCCCTTGTCGCGGATGCCGGCCAGCTTCAGCCCATAGACCAGGTTGGCATGGATCGAACCGGGCAGCGGGGTTGGGATGGCAAACACCATGCTGACGCGGCGGCGCAGCGCGCTGATATTGATGTCCGCGGCAAAAATATCTTTGCCGTTGAGCGTGATCGCGCCTTGGCGCTCGGTGTGCTCGCTCAGGTCGGAAAGACGGTTGCAGAGGCGCAGCAGCGTCGATTTGCCGGCGCGCGCTGGGCCAAACAACACGAACAATTCATTGCGATAGATATCCAGCGTGACGTTGTGCAGCGCCTCGATGCCGTCGTCGTAGGTAAAATAGAGATTGCGCACTGACAGGAAAGCGTCGCTCATGGCATCACCATTCGCGGCGGCGACGCATCTGTGTGCGCACCAGGGTGGCTACCAGCGTAAACGACAGCACGATCAGCAACAGCACCAGCGCGGCGCCGTACTGAATTTGCAGCGGCATCCCCGGCACCTGGGTCGAGATGACGTAGAGATGGTAGGGCAGCGCCATGGTCTGGTCGAAGATGGAGCGGGGCAGTTCGGGCACATAGAAAGCCGCGACGGTGAAGAGAATCGGTGCGGTCTCGCCGGCCGCGCGCCCCAGCCCCAAGATGATGCCAGTGATGATGCCGGGCAAGGCGTGCGGCAACACCTGGTAGCGGATCGTCTGCCAGCGCGACGCGCCCAGACTCAGGCTCACTGTGCGGAATTGCTGCGGCACCGCCAGGATGGCCTCTTCGGCGGTGCTGATCACCACCGGCATGGTCATGATGCCCAGTGTGAGCGACCCGGCCAGAATGGAGGTGCCAAAACCCATGAACAGCACAAACGCGCCCAGCCCAAAGAGGCCATAGACGATCGACGGGATGCCCGCCAGGTTGACAATCGCCATGCGAATCCACCGCGTCAGGCGATTGTCGCCGGCGTATTCGGCGAGATAGATAGCCGTTGCAATCGAGAGCGGAAACGACACGATCGCGGTGCCAAGAGTCAGTAAAATCGTCCCCAGCAGCGCGGGCATGATGCCGCCCTCTTTCATGCCATTGCGCGGCGCCTCGGTCAGAAAGGCCCAACTGAGCGCGGGCAGCCCTTGCCAGACAACATAGACGATCACCAGCAAAATGGGAATCACTACAATGGCGGCCACCACCGTCAGCACACCGACCGCCAGCTTGTTCGCCTGTTGGCGGCTCATAACATGCCTCCCCTGCGCGAACGGCGCATCCCTTTCATGCCGACCAGACGCCCAGCCAGCCAGTTGATCGCAAAGCTGATCACAAAGAGGACGATGCCGATGGCGAAGAGCGTGCTGTAATGCAGCGACCCTTGCGCCACCTCGCCCATTTCAGCGGCAATCGTTGCGGTCATCGTGCGCACCGGCTGAAAGAAGATGCCGCTGCCCAACGAGGGGATGTTGGCGGCATTGCCCGTCACCATCATCACGGCCATTGTCTCGCCGATCGCTCTGCCAATGCCGAGCATGACGGCAATCACCAGCCCCGGGCGCGCCGCGGGCAGCACCACGCGCCAGATTGACTGCCACTGCGTGGCGCCGATCGCCAGCGCGCCGCCGCGGTACTCTTTGGGCACGGCGTAGAGCGCGTCTTCGGCAATGCTGATGATGGTGGGCAGCGACATATAGGCGAGGATGAGCGAGCCGGTGAAAGCGGTCAACCCGGTCGGCGCGCCCAGCCGCTGGATCAGCGGCGCCAGCGCAATCCACCCCAGGAAGCCCAGCACGATCGACGGGATGCCCGCCAGCACCTCGATGATGGGTTTGAGGATCTCGCGCTGCCACGGCGGCGCGATCTCGCCCATGTAAATCGCAGTCGTCAGGCCAAGCGGCAGCGCGATCACCACCGCGCCCACGGTCACAATCAGCGAACCGGCCAGCAGTGGCGCCATGCCGAAGGCATCCTCGATGGGATACCAGCGCGTTCCGAACAACTGGCGCAGGGGGATGTCGAGGAACGCGGGCAACCCTTCGCGCAAGAGAAACAAGAAAATCAGGCCGATGATCACAATCGACGAGATCCCGGCCACTTTGATGACGCCTTCGATGAACCATTCGCCCCAGTTGGTCTGGCTTGTCGCGTCAGTGGGGGCGTCTATTTGTGAAGATTTCTGGACAACCGCCATGCGTGCTCCTGTGGTTTGCAGGCTGATTTCATGCCGCTGCGGGTCACAACGAACAATCAAAATGCCATTGCAGCTTTGCGCCTTTGTCTCTTTGCGCCTTTGTTTCTTTGTGTCTTTGTGTCTTCGTGTCTTTGCATCTTTGCGTTAAAGGTTATTGTCAGGTCAACCCATGTTGATCATGGTGGCGACAGCGGCACAAAGCCAAGCTCAGCGACGATCTGCTGACCCTCGGGCCCGCGCACCCAGTCCAGATACGCTGCGATGGTGGTGTCCGGGTTGGCAGTTGTGTACATGTAAAGCGCACGGGAGATGGGATATGTGCCGTCGGCGCCGGTCGCGACCGAAGGTGTGACAAAGGGCGATCCAGCGTTTTTGGCGACCGCGATCAGCTTCTCGTGCGCCGGATCCGTGTAGCCCAGCCCGTCGTAGCCGATCGCATTGGGGTTGCGCTGCACCTCGCTCGTAATACCCACCGAGGAAGGCATGAGCAGCGTCTGCGGCGCAAAGACATCTGTGTTCTCACTGTCGCCCTGGCGAATTACTTCTTCCAGGAAGTAGACGTGCGTGCCGGAATTGGTCTCGCGCGAAACAAGAATGATCGGCGCGTCGTTCCCGCCGACCGCCTGCCAATTGGTGACGCGCCCCGTAAAAATATCCGCAAGCTGGTCGATGGTCAGTTGGCTGACGGGGTTGGCCTGGTTGACGATGACGGCGAGCGCGTCGATGGCGACGGTGTACTCCTGCGGCTCGACGCCGTTCTGGCGCGCGTCCTCAAGCTCGCTTTCCTTCATGGCGCGCGAGGCGTTGGCAATATCCACCGTGCCGTTGATGAGCGAGGCAATGCCAGTGCCGGAGCCGCCGCCGGTGACGGCGATAGAGACGTCCGGCGCCACGGTGCGATAGGCTTCGGCCCACGCCAACGCCAGGTTGACCAGCGTGTCCGAGCCTTTGTTCTGAATGGCGCGCTGCGGGCCACCATCGCCGGCGCTGTTCGCCGCGGTCGGCTGTCTGCCGCAAGCCGAGACCAAAATCATGAGGCTGGCGAGGAGACTCACGAATTCAATTGCTCTCACTTTGCGCATGACGTGCGAACCTGCCTCTGCGGCGAAAAGGATAACTACGCTCGCCTTACTCTACCATTGGTCAGAGGTTCCTGGAATTTGTACAGCAGAAAAATTGAGTTCCACCGCGTCCTTGTCGTCAGCAATCGCAACACCGAAAGTGGAGCCGCCCTTGCACCGAAACGTTGCTTTGTCGATTTACGCACACAGCGGGAAGGCAGCCACGCGCAGATGTGTGCTGCCGTAGGGAATCAACTCAATTTCCTCCACCGGCTCATCGGAGGCGTGCGGGCCGCCATCGATGGGGCCGGCTGAGTTGTCAACTAACCTCCAGTGTGGCAGGCGCCGCCCCTTTGCCGCGATGCGCACCGGCGCCGCGTGCGGCTCAAACGGAACCGCATTTACTGCCTGTTCCTCGACGCGCAGCGACGCGTCTGGCGCGTCAGGGTCGAGCACCAGCCCATAATTCCAAGGCGTCGTTGGATAGACTTCCCAGTCGGCGTGCGGCTGCTCTCCGCCGATCTGCTGCCAATGCTCGCCCATGCGCAGGCCAAACAAAAGCGGGCCGCGATAGATCGATGCCAGGCCGGCGTGGCCGCGGCTGGTGCGCACCGTCAGCGGCAGCTCAACCACCAGCGTCGTGCTGCCTTCCCACCTCTGGTCGACCCGATAAAATTCGCCGGGGATCACCGGCGCGTCGGTGGCAATGCCTGTAATCCCGGCGCCATCCGCCCACGCGGGAATGCGCAACAGCAACGGGAAGCGCGCCGGGCGATCCACGCTGACGCGCACGACGATCTGCCCCTTGAAGGGATAATCCGTCTGCACATCCACGCGCACGCGCACGCCGCTGTCGAGTTCCACCTGCGCCTCACACGGGCCATACGTTGTGAGCGCCAGTCCGCCATCTTCCGTCGCCATGACCAGATGCTTGACCAGCTTAGGCCAGCCTTGATGCATGTTGGCAGTACAGCAGCCAAAGTGCGGCGCCAGGCCGAAAATATTGGAATCGTCGGTGTTGTCGGTCCAGTCACGCTTGGCAACGGTGCAGAGCACCTGGTTGACCTGCTGGTCGTACTGATGCGACCACATATCGGCCGCAAAAGTGGCGGGCCAGGCATTGTACGCGACCTGCTCCAGCGTGTCGCCAAAGAAGGGATCGCCCAGGATGCGCAGCATTTCTTCCAGCGAGTACATATACTCAGCCACGGCGCACAATTCGGCGCCCGAAGTCGGCGATGTACCGTGGAGATGTTCATCGCCGCTCCAGATGCCACTGGGCTGGCCGTGATGGCGCATCAGGTTGGCGATGCTCTGGCGGGGCGCCAACCGCTGCCATTCATCGCCGCTGAGGAGGGATTGCACGGCTGGGGTCTTGATGCCTTGCGCGTTGTTGACGACGTGGGTCGCCATATTGCCTCGGTAATGCGCAAAGGGCAGAATGGCGGCGAGGGTGTAGTTCGCCTGTAGTTGCGCCCAGTCAATGACGCCTGCACTCAGTTTACCGGCAAGCTCCAGCAAGAAAGCGTCGCCCGTAAAGTTGTAGAGCCAGTAGACGGCAAGCATGTTGTCCGCCGCGCGCGCCGCGCCCCAGTTTTCCAGCCCGCGCGCGGCCAGCATCGCATTCTGATAGGTGAAGTAACCAGTCATCAGACTCAGCACGCGCGCGTCGCACGTCGCCTCGTAATAGCTCATCAACACCTTGAGCGCCACCATGCGCGGCCACCAATCGGTGTTGGTGGGGCCAAACCAGCCATTGGGCTGCACGCTGTTGAGCATCCAGGCCACATATTCGCTGGCTTTGGCGATCAGCCGTGGGTCGTCGAGCTGATAGGCCAGGGGCACAAGCCCGTCACAATAGTAGGGCGCGCGTTCCCAATCGTCGCCTGGCCCGCCCAGCCAGCCCGACTGCCGGCTGACATCCGGCCAGAATTCGTCGAGGTGGCCGGTCAACCCGTTGGCCTGGATGCGCAACTGGTCGAGCAGCCAGCCTTGCGGGCGAACCGCGCCGACCGGCAACGCACGAAACGTGGTGGAAAACAACGGCGATCGATTCGCCGGCAAGGGTCGATAAAACATCGAACGTTCTCCCCAAAATAGGTTGTGTGTGTTGAACAAAGACCGCAGACAACGATCAGCGCCTGCCCAGCGCGCGGACGCCCACGTCCCCTGGCCGCCGGGATGATTGTCCTTTACCTTGCATCATGACGACGGCTGAGCAACTCGCCCCTCGCAACTCTCTATCCCTTCACCGCGCCGCCCATCAACCCTTGCAGGTAATACCGTTGCAGGAAGAGGAATAAAATGATGCACGGCAGGATCGTGACAGTGATGCCGGCCTGCAGCGCGCCCCAGTCGATAGCGCCATAATAGCCGCTGCGCACACTGGTCAGCATGATCGGCAGCGTGAAATTGACCTCCTGCGTCATGATGATCAGCGCGGCCAGGAATTCGTTCCACGCGTTGAGAAA
>JACSRH010000081.1 GCA_014879855.1 Caldilineaceae bacterium
ATGAAAATGCCTTTGCGCCTCTGCTTCTCCGCGCCTTTGCGTTAAGAAATTATTTTCAAGTCAGTTTCTTAGCCTTTCACCGCGCCGACGCGCAACCCCTGCATGAAATAACGCTGGAAGGCAAAGAAAAAGAGAATCATCGGGATCGACGCCAGCGCGGCGCCGGACATGAGCAGGCCGTAGTTGGTGCCAAACTCGCTGTTGTAGAGGTAGGAGAGGCCGACCTGCAAGGTGAAGAGGTCGGGGTTCTGCAAGACGACCAGCGGCCAGAGGAAAGCGTTCCAGTAGCGTTGGAAGGCAAAGATGGCGGTGACCGCCATCGCGGGCGCGGCCAGCGGCACGATCACGCTGGTGAAGGTCTTCCACTCCGACGCGCCGTCCATGCGCGCGGCTTCCTCCAATTCCCTGGGCATCGTCTGGATATACTGCTTGAGCAAGAAGATGCCGATCACATCGGCCAGGCCGGGCAGCAGCACGCCGGCAAAAGTGTTGATCAGCTTGAACTGCGTGATCATCAGATAGAGCGGCACCAGCGTCACCTGGCCGGGAATCATGAGCGCGGCCAGGATCATCCAGAAAAAGAGGTTTGATCCCGGGAATTTGCGCTTGGCAAAGGCATAGCCGGCCATGGTGTCAAAGAGTACGTGGATTCCAGTGCTGATCAGCGCCAGCAGCAGCGTGTTGACGAACCAGAGCAACATGCGCGGCATCCGGATGTCTTCCAGCCCGAGCACGCGCAGCCTCCCTATTCCGCTGAGCTGGATCAGGTTGGTGATGTTGTCCAGCGTCGGGTTGGTGGGAATCAGCTCCGGCGGCAGCTTGACGGTGGCCGAAGCCGGCGTGATAGCGGTGACGAAAAGCCAATAAAGCGGGAAAAGGCTCACAGCCGCAAACAGGATCAAAAGCAGCAGAATCACAATCTGCCAAAAACGGTCGCTCCAGTGGCGTCCGGCGCGCTGTGTGCGAGTTGTGATCGGCGTTTCGATGGCTTGTTCGGTCGTCATCTGCTCTTCCCTAGTATTCAACATCGGTGCTCAGAAATCTGAACTGGATAAAGGAAAACGCCGCAATGATGGCAAAGAGCACCAACGCCTGCGCGCTGGCGCGACCAAAGTTAAAATCGCTGAACGCCGTCATGTAGATGAGCTGGACAATGGTCGTCGTGCGGTTGATCGGCCCGCCGCCGGTCATGATGTAGACGCGTTCAAAGACCTGGAAGCCAGCGATGGTGTAGATGACCATCAGATAGAGTGTGGTCGGTTTGAGCAGCGGCACAGTGATGCGCCACCACTTCTGCACGGCATTGGCGCCCTCGACCTCGGCCGCCTCGTACAGCTCGCGCGGGATCGAGCCAATGCTGGCCGAATAGAGCACGACGCCCGTGCCTGGCACAATCAGGATCGTGCTGAGGATCAGGCTCCACAACGCGATGTTTGGATCTTGCAGCCAAAGCACGCGTGGCAGACCGACCAGACTCAGCAGCCAGTTGAAGAAGCCATATTCGGGCTGAAAAATGTAGATCCAAACGAGCGAGATGACGATGATGCTGGTAACGTAGGGCAGGTAAAACGCGCCGCGAAAGAGAGACTGCACGCGATTGGAGAAAGGCTGGAGCAGCGCGGCAATTGCCAGCGAACTGAGAATCCACGCGGCCACGACAAAGAACGCATAGACGAAGGTGTGCCACATAGAGTCCAGAAAGAGCTGGCTGCTGAAGACATCAACAAAGTTTTTCAGCCCGATCCATTCTGTCGAACGCAAGGTTACCTTCTGGAAGGCCAACACCACTGCACGCAGCACCGGATAGCCAATGAACAGGAAGAAGAGGATCATGCTCGGCGCGATAAAGAAATAACTCCACTTGTAGCGATGCCAGAAGCGGGTGATGCGGGCCATGGTGTGTGTTCTCCAAAGGGGAGATTAAGAGATTGGAGATTGAGAGATCGTTCGCAGGCCCAATCTCTAATCTCCTAATCTCCTAATCTCCAATCTCACAATCTCTTATTGACTCAACGCGTCCAACTCCGCCTGATAGTCTGGCGCGATCTCGTCCATTGCCTCCTGCGCGGTCTGCTCGCCGAGGATGATCGACTGCAACGCGGCGCCATAGCGCGACCCCAGCTCCGCTGAGGTGGCGACTGGCGCTTCGTAGACGCCATATTGAACCAGATCAGCGATCACTTGGCGGTTGGGCGTGGTGGCATAGGCGGTATTGCTGCGGCGCAGACCCGGCGCCAACTGCCAGCCCTCGACATCGGCCGCAACCTGGCTGCCAGTGAGATAATTGGCCAGCTTGTGTGCAGCCGCGACTTTAGCCTCGTCCTCAACATCGACGACGGCGAAGAGGCCGAACGCCCCGTTGGTGACCAGGCTGCCCATATCGCCAGTCGGCGGGGGCAGGACGGCCAGCGGGAAGCCACTGCCCTCCAGGTCAGGCACGAAGCCCGGTGTGCTCATCAGCAACGCCACGCTCTGCAAATCCTTGAACTGCGAGCGCACGCCTGCCTGATCCACCGTGCCAAAGTCGGGCGGGGTCACCTTGTGCTCCAACGCCAGCGAAGCCAGCTTGTCGAGCGCGGAGACGCCTTCAGGCTGGTTCTGCACAAATTGCGAGCCGTCCGCGCTGAGGATGCGGCCGCCGTCGATGTACATCAATGGGTAATATTCCACCGCCCCCCACTTTGACGAGGAGGTGAAGCCATAGACCTGTGTGCCATCATCCTTGGTGTAGGTGAGTTGCTTGGTTGCTTCCACAAACTCGTCCCATGTCCACGGATCTTCCATGGTCGGCAGATCGACGCCACGCTCGGCCAGGATGTCGGTGTTGGCGAAAATCGAAATCGCCGTCACCCACAACGGCCAGGCCCAGACCTTGCCGTCGACTGTTGCTACCTGGAAGGCGCTCTCGTAGAAGTCGGCCTTTTCCTCGTCGGTGAGGTAGGGTGTGATCTCAGAGAGGATGCCCTGTTTGGCGTAGCGCGGCAGGTTCGGGCTGGTGACGCGGAAGACGTTGATGTCGGTGCCGCCGGCGAGTGCAGTCTCCAGCTTGGTGTCGCCTTCAGCCGTCCACGGAATGCCGACAATCTCGACATCGATGTCCGGGTTGTTCTGCTCGAAGACCTCGATGGCCTTGGCCGTGTTGGTGGAGCCGGCGTCCGCGCCGCCCTCAATGTAGCCGCGCTGGTAGAAAACAACTTTGGTCTTTTCACCGGACGGGGCCGCGGCCCCTTGGCCGCCGGGCGCCACGGCTGTACAAGCGCTCACCAGCATGGCCAGCAGCAGCAGTACGGACAACAGCGGATAGATTCGTTTCATAACCTCTTTCTCCCTTCAAAACGATAGATTGACTTGGACAGAACAGATGAAACTGCCAGAACAGAGTGAACTATAAGCTGGATCGTACACCTCCTTTGCTTCGTGACTTCGTGGTTAGCTTTTCAAACAATCTCCTACGCGGCAGGCAGCAACGCTGGCAGAAACTCACTGCGCTGCACCCACGATCCCGGCGGCCTCATCAGCGCGACGGCCTTGCGAAAGCCGCCCAGACAGCCGCGCGTCGCGCCGAGCGCGTCGTAGTAGTCAAGATAGCGGAAGGAGGAGACGCCGCCGCGCATGAGCGCATGGGATCGCAGCACGGCCAGATATTCCTCCCAGATGTCGCTGGCGTCGAGGTAAATATCGGCGCGCCACCCTTCCATATCCTCCCAGTTCTCTGGATAATAGACATGGCGCACGCGGTGGGCCGGCAGCGCGCGTTCAATGGCAGGCAGCGCGGCAAAGAAGATCGCCTCCTGCACAAGCTCATGCGTTGCAATATGATCTTTGTGGATGCTGCCTTTCCAGTGCGTCAGTAGAACGTCCGGCTTTTCCTGGCGGATAATATCGCACACCTGCCAGATCACTTCCTCCGTCTTGGGCAGCAGGCCGTCCCGATAGGGCAAGGCGAGCACTTTGGCGCCCATGAGCCGGCCCGACGCCTCGATCTCCTCGCGGCGCTGTTCGGCATAGACAGCCGGCGCCAGCGTGGGATGGCCGGCCTCGCCCAGCGTCATGTGGACGACGGTGGCGGTGCAGCCGGCGCGTACATGCTTGAGCACGGTTGCGCCCGCCATATTTTCTACGTCGCCAGCATGGGCGCCAATGACCAACAGATGTCCATTTCGTGTTTGCTGCTTATTCTCGCTATTCATAACGCCTCTGCAAAGTTCTCACCCTCCTGATTCGCCTGGCCGATGCTGCATGACAGCAAAGCGGCGCACTGTACGAAATCCCACCCGTTCATAGAGCCGCGCGGCGTTCTGTCCGGTCCACAGAAACCACGCACAGTGAAAGCCCTTGGCCCGCATCTCCGCCAGACAGCGCAGGAGCAGCACGCGGCCGATGCCCTGGCCGCGCATCGCCGGATCGACGCCAAAAGGACCAAAGCGCTCGCGGCGTTGCTGGCAGTAGCCGACAATTCGCTCGCCCTGCACCGCAACGAGGAAACAGATGTCGTCCGCGCCCGGCCCGAACAACGTCAACAGGTGCTCCTGCGCAAAGCGATACCAGTCCCAGCCAAAGGTTTCGGCGATAAAGGGCATCAGCGCGGGCAAATCCGCGGCCATCACCGGCCTGACGGCGAGTCCAGCCGCCGCCATTTTCTGCTCGATGGCAATCACTTCGGTCGGAAGCTGCCAGCCGGTCAGTTCGGCGCGCATCGAGATCGGCGTTGCTATCGTCCGCCAACCTGACGTTTCCAGAAAATGGACCGCGGGCGCATAGGCGTCCACATCGACGCCAGGAATAAAATAGTTGGGCGTATAGGGTGCGATCTCCACTTGTCTGCGACCCGCGGCGGCAAAATCCGCCAGCCGCGCCGCAAATAATTGGCGCCCGATGCCTGCTCGCCGCCGATCCGGGCGCACGCCAAAGGCGGTGATCCAGCCGCGCTCCGGCTCCAGGCCCTGCAAGAAGAGCGGCGTCTGGCGCGTGAGGCCGAGCACAAATCCCACGAGCGCACCCTCTGCTTCGGCCACCAGCAACCCATCCGGCCGGAAATTCGGGTCGAGCAAGACGCGCGTGCGCAGCGTGGCCGCGTCGATTGGATCGTGCGTCAACGACCCATTCCACAAGCGGAGCAGGGCGGCTTCGTCGGCGCCGCGATAAGCACGGATGACGACCTTCATGGCGCCTCGTAGAGCAGAAAGGGCGCCCGTCGCGCACGAAATTGATTTTCAAACATCGCCCAGTCCGCTGTCAAGCCAGCCACATCGTAGCCCAGGGCCAATCCCTCACGCAGCGCGGCGTTGCCAGCCAGCAGGTCGAAATGAGGCGGACGTCCTTCCCAACTTGACTCCAGAAAGGCAAAACGGTCGGGGTTTTGCGCACGGCACGCGGCAATCACATGCAGACCGGTTGTCACGGCGCGCAAGGCGTTGCGATCCAGCACGTGCACCTGCACACCTTGACACAATGCGCCGGCGTGCTTGCTGGTCCACGGCTCAAAATAGACGGGGCGGAAGCGTACACCGGGCAAGTCAAGGTGGTTGAGAGACACGGCCAGCCGGTAGCCATCCAGCCACGGTGCGCCGACGATCTCGAAGGGAAGCGTGGCGCCGCGCCCCTCGGACAGATTCGTGCCCTCAATAAAGCACATGCCAGGATAGACCGTCGCGGTGATGAGATGCGGCATGCCGGGCGAGGTCGGCGCCCACGGCAAGCCTGTTTCATCAAACCATTGGGAGCGTTGCCAGCCATCCATCGGCAGCACGATCAGGTCCGCGCCAAATTCCTGTTCGGCATTGATCAGGTGCGCCAGCTCGCCCAGCGTCATGCCGTGGCGGATGGGGATGTCGACGATGCCGACAAACGAGGCCAGTTCTGGCGCAACCGGCGGCCCCTCGATGGCTACGCCGTTGATGGGATTGGGGCGATCCAGCACCAGCAACGGGATGCCGGTGCGCCCGCTTGCGCGCAGCAAATAGTAGAGGGTACTGAGGTAGGTGTAAAAACGCACGCCGACGTCCTGCATGTCGAAGATGAGCAGATCGACTTCAGCCAACATGGCGTCTGTTGGCTCGCGGTCGGCGCCATAGAGACTGTAGACAGGGATGGCCAGCCGCGCGTGCTTGCCATGCGCCACGGCCGCGCCATCTGCCGCCGCGCCGTCAAAGCCGTGCTCCGGCCCGAAGAGCGCCGTGATCGTGGCGCCGGCGTGGATCAGCGCGTCTTCTGCCGCGCGCAGGTCCGGCAGCACCGCGGCCGGCTGTGTGACCAGACCGATGCGCCGTCCGCGCAGCTCATCGCGCGCGGTAAAAATCAGTTGCTGCAGCCCAGTCGTAATCATGATTTAACTTCCTTGGCGTCCAGCCTGGAGTGTAAAGCGAAATTTGTAGCGATCCCCACGATAGGTGGAGAGCACGAACTCGACCGGCTCCCCAATGCTGTCCACGGTCAACCGTTGCATCCGCATGACCGCGGTCGGCGGCGTCACCTCGAGCAGTTCGTTTTCGTCGCTGTCACCGACCGCGGCTTCCAGCAGTTGCTCGGCATGGGTCAGCGCCACGCCATACTCGCCTTCCAGCACGGCGTACAGCGATTCCTCCGCGAAATCATGAGCAAGCAGACCAGAAAAGCGCTTAAACGGCAGATGCGCCGTCTCGATCGCCAATGGCAGGCTATCAGCGAGACGCAGCCGCGCCAGACGAATCACCTCGGCCTGCGGCGTCAGCCGCAGCGCCGCGGCAACCTCTGGGGTTGCCGGAACCACGCCTGCCTCCAGCACCCGGCTGGCTGGCCGGTTGCCGCGCGCGGTCACATCCTGGCTGAAGCCGGTCAGCGTGCGCAACTGCTGGTCGATCTTTGGCTCGGCGACGAAGGTGCCCTTGCCCACACGCGTATAGACGACGCCGTCGCTCGCCAGTGACAGCAGCGCGTGACGCACGGTCATACGGCTCACCTGGTACTGTTCGGACAGCTCGCGTTCAGAGGGCAGGCGCTGATGCGGCTCAAAGTTGCCGGCTCGAATCTCGGCAATCAGGCCTTCGATGATTTGCTGGTAAAGCGGATCAGGTGCTTCGCGCTGGAGTTTCATGAAATCGTATAGACCGGTATAGACCATTGAGATTGTATAGCAGTTTTATCACAACCCGCACAGGATTTCAAGAATGAATTTTTTATTTGGCCGTTGTCCCCTCTCAATTGACATTCTGACGCGCGCCTCATACACTCAGGGACAATCACAATGCGTCATCAGAAACATATCGGGACACTGGGTCCAGGACGCATGACGCAGAACACAGCAAGGAAAGCGAGATAAATATTTATGGCTTACACGATTCAGGTCGGTGCGATCCGCTGTCATGTGTTGAGTGACGGTCTGCACTATGTCGATGGCGGCGGTTTTTTTGGTCTGATCCCGCGCACGATGTGGCAGGAAGTCGTCGAGCCGACGCCGCTCAATCAGACGCCGTGCGATGCGCGCTCTTTGCTGATCGAGTCCGATCAAGGGCTGATTCTGGTCGATGTGGGCAACGGCGATAAGCTGCCGCCAAAAGCACGCGCGCGCATGGGCATGGACGACCGCAATCTGCGGCTGGTGGGGGACCTGGCGCGCGCCGGCTACAAACCCGAAGAGATCGATATCGTCCTCTTCACCCATTTTCATGGCGACCACATCGGCGGCGCCACGCGCTGGCAAGCTGATGACGACGCGCCCGCCTTCCTTGCCCCCACGTTTCCGCGCGCGCGTCACATCGGGCAGCGGGTGGATCTGGCTGACGCCAGCTTTCCCAACGAGCGCACTGCCGCCACCTATGTCGCCGACAACTTTCGCCCGTTGGTTGAGCGTAACATGTTGGAGATTGTAGACGGCCCCCTACGATTGGCGGAAGGCGTGCGCACCGACATCGCGCCGGGACACACGCAGGCAATCCAGGTGGTGTGGGTCGAAAGCCAGGGGGAGCGCCTGTTGTTCCTCACCGATGCCGCGAGTTGGGCGGTTCATCTGCAACGATTGGCATGGGTGCCGTCCTATGACATCCTCCCCATGCAAAGCATCGAAACAAAGCGCCGGTTGCGCCATGAGGCGCTGGAGCGAGAGGCGCTGCTCGTCTTCCAGCACGATCCGCAGGTTGTCACCGGCCGGCTGATCCCCGGCAAGCGCGGCCCCGAAGTCAGGCCGCTCATCACAGAGCCAGCGCATTTCGATGCCAGTTTGTAGCGCTGCTGACCTGCACCGCTACAGGACAGCTGGACGCGCGGACGTTTGCGCGTCCGGGACGGAAATTACTCAAAAAGCACGACGCTGCGCACGACGCCGCCGGCCAGCATCTCAGCGTAGGCGCTATTGATTTCCTCCAGCCGGTAGGTGCGCGTGATCAGGCTGTCGAGGTCAAGCAAGCCATCGAGATAAAGCGACGCCAAAAATGGAAAATCGCGCTGGGGATGCGCGCTGCCATAGTAGCTGCCTTTGACCGTCTTTTCCTGACGCGTCAACACCGCACCCGGCAGATTGGTGCTGCTCCCCATCGGCGCCAGCCCCGCCAGCACGATCATGCCGCCCGGGCGCGCCGCGGCCAGACAGGCCTCCTGCACCGCTGGCGCCCCCACCGCCTCGAACGCATAGTCCACCCCGCGCCCGCCTGTCAGCGCGCGAACCTCACCGATGACGTCGTCGCCGGCGGGCACGAAATGGGTCGCGCCCAGGCTCATGGCAAAGTCCCCCTTCTGCGCAACCCTGTCGACGACAATGATGCGGGCAGCGCCGGCCAGCTTCGCACCCAACACCATGCTCATGCCGACGCCGCCCGCGCCAAAGATCGCGACGCTGCTGCCCGGACGCACCTGCGCCGTGTTCAGCACCGCGCCGACGCCCGTCGTCACCGCACAGCCGATCAACGCGGCTACGGACGCGGGGACGCGCGGGTCGAGCAGCACGCAGCTTTGCACAGGCACGACCACATAGTCACTAAAGCAACCCAGGCCACAGTAGTGATAGACTGGCTGCCCGGCCAGCGCATAGCGCGGCGTGCCATCCAGCATCACGCCCGCCCAGATCGGCGCCAGATACGCGTCACACAGAGAGGGGCTGTCGTGCAGACAGTAAAAGCACTCCCCACAAGCTGGCGCCCAGTTGAGGCTGACGCTATCGCCCACCTTGAGCCGCGTCACGCCAGGGCCGACTGCAACGACCTCGCCCGCGCCTTCATGCCCCAGCGCGGCCGGCAGCGGATGCTGCGTCGCGCCGCTGATCAGATGCCAATCGCTGTGACAGACGCCCGCGGCGCGGATGCGCACGCGCACCTCGCCCGCACGCGGCGCGCTCAGGTCGAGCGTCTCAATGACAATGGGATCGCCCACGACATGAAGGACGGCAGTTCTGGTTTGCATAGACTCCTCTGAAAGTTCCGGTCGGTGATAAAGAGAGTTACTCGTCTTCCTCGTCTTCCTCGTCGTCACCCATGATCAGCCGCTGCAGCGACTGCACCAGCAACTTGTGTTCGGCCTGATGTATCCGGTTGGTCAGCATTTCAAGCGTGTCCGCGCGATAGATAGGCGTCTCGGCCACGCCGATCACGGGGCCGGCGTCGACCGCTTCGTCGGGTACAAGATGCACCATGCAGCCGGTCTGTTTGATCTCCCCGCGCTGGAACGCGGCAAATGCCTCTTCGATGGCATGGGCGCCAGGAAATTTGCCGGGCAGCGCCGGGTGTAGATTGATGACGCGATAGGGAAAGCGTTTCAGAAAAGCCGCGCTGAGAATATGCATCCAGCCGGCCAGCACGACCCAATCCGGCTTGCTCGCCGCCACCATATCGGCCAGATCAGCATCGTACTCGGCGCGCGTCCGTCCGGCGTCAAGATAGGGCTTGAGCAGGAGACAGCCAGCCGGAATACCAGCCTGTTTGGCTCGCTCCAGCCCAAAAGCCGTGGTGCGATTCGCGACGACCAGCACAATTTCCGCCGGCAGCACCTTCATGCGGATCGCATCGATCAGCGCCTGAAGATTGCTTCCGTTTCCAGAAATCAGGACAACCAGTTTTGCAGTCAAAAGCGCGTCCTCACAGAATCAATTGCACCACTTCGCTGGCTTCTTTACGCTCCACCAGCCTGCCGATCACCACCGCGTCATCAAGCAGATCCAGGATCGATGCGGCGGCCATGTTGGGGACAATGACGACCATGCCGATGCCCATGTTAAAGACGCGATGCGCCTCGATCAGATCCATCCCGCTCCAGCGCACCAGGTGCTCGAAGAGCGGCGGGCGCTCCCAACTGCGCACCACGATGCGGGCGGACAAGTGATCGGGCAGCACGCGCGGCACATTCTCCACCAGGCCGCCGCCGGTGATGTGCGCCATGCCTTTGATCGGGTGGCCTGCCTGCTGCACCGCCTCGATCTGGGAAAGATAGCAACGATGCGGCGCCAGCAAGGCATCGGCCAGGCTCTGGCCGTCCGCCAGTATCATCGTCAAATCGCGCTCCGCCACAATGCGACGGATCAGCGAGAAGCCGTTCGTATGCGGCCCGCTGCTCGCCAAGCCGATGAGCACATCGTCAACTTCCATTGTGTCCGGCCTGGGCAGCAACGTCGTGCGGCTGGCGAGGCCGACGACAGCACCCGCCAGGTCGAACGCGCCTTCCGTGTAGACGCCGGGCATCTCGGCGGTTTCGCCGCCCAGCAGCACACAGCCAGCCGCCTGGCACGCCTCGGCAATGCCGATGACCGTTTCCGCGGCCGCGGCCGGGTCGAGTCTGCTGGTCGCCACATAGTCCAGGAAGAAGAGCGGGCGGGCATTCTGCACGAGAATGTCGTTGACGCAATGATTCACCAGGTCGTGCCCGACGCCGCGCCACCGTCCCAACTCCGCCGCTAGCCTGACCTTGGTGCCGACGCCATCAATCGAAGCGACCAGGACGGGCTGGGCCGGCAGCTTGTCCAGGGCAAACACCCCGCCAAAACTGCCCACGTCCGCCAACACGCTCGGCGTGTAGGTGGCCTGGATCGCCTGCTTCATTAAGTTTACAGCCTGCACACCAGCATCGATATCGACGCCGGCCTGTTTGTACAACTCAGTCATAAGAATTTCACCGCGTTGTCAACGCATCGTTCAAAAAATCGATTATGTCTATACGAAGTTGCGCCAGGGAATCCTCGTGTACATACATCATGTGTCCTGCCGCGTAATAGGCCATGCGCACGTGATCGCGCAGCGCCGCTTCCAGATGCAAATGGTTGACCGTGTACTCCGTGGCAAAAAAAGGCGTCGCCAGATCATAATAGCCGTTGGCAATGAACACCTTGAGAAATGGGTTTTGCGTGATCGACGCGCGCAGCGTCTCGCTCACATCGACATATTTGTTTTGATGCTTGCTGTAATCCCACGTCTCGTACAGACCAGTCAACACGGCGTAAGGTAGATCGCTGGCAAAGGCAAGCTCCTCGCGCACGTAGGCATTCATGGCGCTGGAATAGGCGCCTTGGATCGCCGCGTAGCTGGGGTCGTGCTCGCCGCGTTCGCCCGCCGCGTCGCGATCCAGGCCGATAAAGCGGCTGTCCAGTCGCCCCACGGTGCGCCGCGTTCCTCGCAGCAACTCCTTGCAGAAGCGGAAAATTTCGATGCGTAAATTTGATGTTTCTACATAAGCTTCTGACAGGCCTGTATAACGCGCCACCCGGTTCACCATATCAGCGTGCGCGGCGGCAGACAATGCACTGCCCTGGAAGAGCGCGTGCGCATAATCGCCCGCGGCAAATGCCGATGCCTCGTGGATGGTCTTCTGCAAATCAGCTTGCAGATCCGCGTCGAGCCGGCCATGATACCAGGCGGTGGCCGCGTAAGTCGGCAGAAAGAGCACGTAGGGCAGGTCGTTGCCAGGCTCGAACTCGAGGGTCTGGAAGTTGAGCACGCTGGAGATCAGCAACAGGCCGTTGAGATACATGCCATGCTGTCGCTGCAAATGGCCGGCCAGCCCCGCGGCGCGCGTCGTGCCGTAGCTCTCGCCGATCAGGAATTTGGGCGAGGCCCACCGTTTGTAGCGCGTGACGTAGAGGCGGATAAATTCGCCAACCGACTCGATGTCCTGCTCCAGGCCGTGGAATTGCTTGGCCTCTTCGCCGGGCGCGGGGCGACTGTAGCCGGTGCTCACTGGGTCAATAAAGACAATGTCAGCCACATCGAGCAGCGAATAGTCGTTGTCGACCAGTTGGTAGGGCGGCGGCGCAAGCTGGCCGGCATCGCCCGCCAGGACGCGGCGCGGCCCCAGCAACCCCAGGTGCAGCCAGACTGAGGAGGAGCCAGGCCCGCCGTTGAATGAAAATAGGAGCGGGCGGACGCGCGCGTCTTCGCTGTTTTTGCGCGTGTAAGCAACAAAAAAGACCGTTGCCTGCGCCTTTCCCTCTTCATCTTTCATCACGATGCGGCCGGTCGTGGCCGTGTAGGCGACCTCGCTACCGTCGATGTGTGCGCTATGTTCAGTGACGACGATCTCGTCCTGCAGCTCGATCTTGGGTTTGTCCGCGTCAGCAGTTGATGCAGCAGGTTTGGGTGGTGATGATTCAGTCATGTTTGTCCTATCAGTGCGATCTTATCCACAAATGGCGCGGATTACACAGACTGCATTGATTATGGATGGCAAAGAAGCAAAAGTCCGTGACATCTGCGCCGTCTGTGGATCAAATTTTTCCCTTGACCGTTGGGCGCTTTGGAGTTGGCGGGGGTTTGTCAGGAAGCCCAATATCGCGGCGATAGTGGGCGCCGGCAAAGCGAATGCGCTTCACGCCGTTATAGGCGCGGCGCGCGGCGTGCTCGACCGTGTGCGCGGTCGCCGTCACCGCCAGCACGCGCCCCCCCGTGGTGATCAGGCGGTCATCCTTGAAACGCGTGCCGGCCTGGTAGACAGTGCAGCCGGCCGCGTCCGCGTCGTTGATGCCGAAGATTTCCAAGCCGGTGCGGTATTCGTCCGGGTAACCTTGGGAGGCCATGACCACGGTGACGGCGCTCTCCTTGCGCCAGCGCGGCTGCACGCGATCGAGCGCGCCGTCGGTGCAGGCCAGCAGCAGCTCGCTCAGATCGCTGGCAAGCAGCGGCAGCAGCACCTGCGTTTCCGGATCGCCGAGGCGGCAGTTGTACTCCAACACGCGCGGCCCCTGCGCGGTGAGCATCAGGCCGGCGTAGAGCACACCCACGTAGGGCATCCCTTCGGCGGCCATCCCCGCCAGCACCGGTTGCAGCGCCACGCGGTCGATCTCCGCCAGCAAGGCAGGCGTGACCAGCGGCGACGGTGAAAAAGCGCCCATGCCGCCGGTGTTTGGCCCGCGGTCGTGGTCGCGCAACCGCTTGTGATCCTGGGCCGTGGGCATGAGAACGCTGCGTTGGCCATCGCAAAAGGCCAGGACCGAAACCTCAGGCCCAGCAAGCTTTTCTTCGACCAGCACCGTGGCGCCTGCCTCGCCAAAACGGCGGTCGAGCAACAGCGCGCGCGCCACGTCCGCGGCCTGCTCGATCGTGGTGGGGATGATGACGCCTTTGCCGGCAGCCAGCCCACTCGCCTTGATGACAGGCACGAAATCGATGGTGCGCATATAGCGCATGACCTCGTCGAAGTCGTCGAAAATTTCCGCCTGGCCGGTGGGAATCTGCCAGCGCTGCATAAAACGCTTGGAGAACGCTTTGGAGCCTTCAAGCTGCGCGGCGGCGCGCGTAGGGCCGAAGATGCGCAGGCCGGCGGCCTGGAAGACATCGACGATGCCGGCCACCAGCGGCGCCTCTGGGCCGACCACCGTCAGATCGATCGCCTGATCGCGAGCAAAGGTTACGAGCGGCTCGATGTGCTCGGCGTCAAGGGGGACATTTTCGCTTTTGGGCAGCCGCGCGGTTCCCCCGTTGCCGGGCGCCACATACAACTGGTCAAGCGTAGGAGATTGGCAAAGTTTGTGGGCAATCGCATGTTCGCGACCGCCGCTGCCAACAAGAAGAACCTTCATGGGTGATTGACCTCATCCGGTAGCCGTTTTGACGCAACGGCAAGTATTATCGACGACATGCAGGGAGAAACCCAAGTTCGCAGCACAAACAACGGCAGGCTGTCTTGGCTACCGCGGGTGCATCTCCACCTCGAACAGCGTGGGCCACAGCTTGCCGGTGACAAAAAGATGCCCAGACGCGGGGTCGTAGGCGACGCCATTGAGCACATCTGGCGGCGCGGCAGGCGGTGCACTATCTGCCGAGGGCGGGGCCTGGGCAAGCAGGCCGGTGAAGTCATAGACGCCATCGACCGCGCCAGTGGCCGGGTCGATGCGCACCATCAGATCTGTCTGCCAGACGTTGGCCAAGATTTTTCCATCCACGTATTCGAGTTCATTCAGTTGCGCCAACGGTTGCCCCTCAATCGTCACCGTGATGCGTCGCGTTTCCTGCAGCGTCGCGGGATCGAGAAAATAGATAACCGGCGTGCCATCGCTCATGATGAGCTGCTGCCCGTCGTGCGTCAGACCCCAGCCCTCGGTCGTGTAGGAGAACTCCCCTGTTTTCTCAAAAGTTTCCCGGTCATAGATAAAGCCGACGCCATTTTTCCACGTCAGTTGGTAAATCTGGTCGTCAAGCAAGGCAATGCCCTCGCCGAAATAGGTTTCGTCCAGATCCTGTTGTTGCAGGACCTGGCCTGTGGCGAGTTCGACTTTGCGCAAGGAGGATCGCCCGTAGAGGCCGGCGCCTTCATACAAAATGCCGTCCAGGTAAACGAGTCCCTGGGTAAAGACGGCAGGGTCATGCGGGAAGGTATTCACCACTGTGTAATCATAGACAGTTGGCGGCATTCTGTTTGCGGCCGGCGCCGTCAGCGGCGAAGCCTGCAAATCTGGCGCTGTGTCCGCAACGGCCGCGGTTGATTGAGCCTTGGCGTCCTGAGTTGCCGAAGGGGATGAGGGCGTGGGAACCGTAGCCGCGGGAGGTGAAATCCTCGCAGTAGCCGTGGCTGGCGGCAGGTTCGTCCTACCCTGCCGGCTGAAAACAAAGACCCCTGTCACTACAAAAGCGGCGGCAATAAAAAAGAGTATCAAATTCGATCGTATGTTCATACGCGGCTCACCTGTGTAAAAAAGTCCTGGATATTACAGAGCACAGCATAGCGCAGAAGGAGATCTCCGTCTATTTACCAGGAGATAAGGTTGGCTGTCAGTGCGCCCTCGGCGCTGGTCAGGCGGCTCCCCTCAAAAGTGCACCGTGTGCGCAGCGCTGGAAACGCGCTGCCAAAGATTCAGGTGCACACACGATGTGCAAACCTTTGACTTTCATTCGCCGCTCTCCTACAATGGTGGAAGTATCAGCACCAGCGCAACACTGCCTTTGCAAGCAAAAAACAATCTAATCAGCGACCAGGTGGGATCATGCGCCTCCAACCTTTGTGGATTTTTGCTGAACAATGTTGCCATAGCTGTTTGTCGGGTCAAGGGTCGCTTGAACGCGGAGATCGCGCGACAGGAGGGGCCGGCGGCGACACACCAGGGGTAAAGTTACGTAAAGCACAATTTCGGTGCATAGCATCATAAGACAAGGGACTCGGTTTGTAGTATGATTTCTACAGGTTAAAATCTACAGGTTAAAGCTGGCGTGCGGAGCGTCACGACGCTAGGACAGCCAGCAAAACATTCTTGTTTGCGATATGCAGAAACAATCCAGGTAGCATGTGATGACCACAGGACAGCCCAGGGCACAAACGGAGTCTCAAGGCAAGAGTACAATTCTTGTCGTGGATGATGCGCCGGCCGGGCGTGAAACTCTCCAGGCGTTGCTCTTCTCTGACGCCTACGACTTGTACTTTGCCAGCGATGGCCTTCAGGCATTGGAGATGGCGGCAACCATCCGGCCGGATTTGATTTTGCTGGATGTCATGATGCCTGGGATCGACGGCTTCGAGGCGTGCCGGCGGCTGCGGGCGATCCCGGAGCTGGCGCATATTCCGATCATCATGGTTACAGCGCTGGATGACCGCATGTCCCGGCTGCAGGGCATCGAAAGTGGCGCCGACGATTTTGTTTCGAAGCCATTTGACTCGGCTGAGTTGCGCGCGCGCGTGCGCACGATCACGCGTCTTAATCGTTACCGGCGGCTGGTCGAAGAACGCGAGCGTTTCGAGTGGGTGGTGGAAAACGCCGAAGACGGCTATCTTTTGTTGAGCGGCGACGCCATCACCTATGCCAATCCACAAGCACAGACCCTGCTAGGGTTGGATGGCAACGATTGCCGCACGACGCATCCATCATTGCTGGAGATCGCGCAGCGCACATTCCGCTGCGAACCCAAAGAAATCTGGGAGCGCTGGCCTGATGTCCAGATCGATCATCAGGACGTCCATCTCTTTCTCATCGCTCCGGAAACGACGACCTCTCCAGTCAACTGGATCGAGGTGACAGTATACGGACGCTTCAGCAACGCACAGGTCGGGCGGCTTATCCGCCTGAGGGACGTGACCGTCGCCAAAACCAGCCTGCGCGATATGTGGTCGTTCCACACGATGGTGATGCACAAGCTCAATACGCCGATGCATATGATGCTGGGCAGCATGGAGCTGCTGACGCTGAGCTCCGGGGACATTTTATCTACTCGCGAAATCTTCGATCTCGTTGAAATGGCCGCCAGCGGCGCGCAAAGGTTGGCGTCGGCGATCAATGACGTGTTGCAATATGCCACCGCGTTCTCAATAACGACGCGCGTTGGCGAGCGATTTTGCCTGCAGGATCTGCCTGTCCTTACCACGGAAACTGCCAGACATTTGCAGATGGCGCACGTTACGCTTGACCTGCCATCACAGTCGGGGATCTGCTTGGTGATTTCACCGCGCGCGATGGAATCGATCTTGTTCGAGTTGCTGGAAAATGCCAAGAAATTTCACCCCACCCATGAACCTTCCATCCAGATCGAGGGCATTCTCGACGGCGACAGGTTCGTGCTCACTGTTCAGGACAATGGCATTCATCTCTCACCCGACCAGCTCAACCGCGTCTGGCTGCCCTATTATCAAGGCGAGCGCTATTTCACCGGCGAAGTGCAGGGCATGGGGCTGGGATTGCCGTTGGTGGCGTCGATTCTCTGGGAATGTGGCGGCGACTGCCACATCATCAATCGCAGTGGAGCGCCCGGCGTGATCGTTCATCTGAGTTTTCCAATTTTGCCCCCCCTGTGATCCGCTGGATTGGCACGATTTCTTCGAAGCGAATCATTTTCACTTCGTTTCTATGGCTGAATGGTTGATTCATGAATATCCTCATTGATCTGCTGGTTGAACACCCCCTGCTCCTTCTCTTCCTCGTTTCAACCATTGGTTACTACATTGGCCAGATTCGCATCAAAGGCACCGGGCTGGGCGTGGCCGCGGTGCTGTTCATTGGCCTGGCCATTGGCGCACTCGACCCGCGGCTGACGCTGCCGCCAGAGTTGATCTCGCTGGGGCTGATTCTGTTTGTCTATTCAGTCGGGCTGGCAAGTGGGCCTGGGTTCTTTGCGTCGTTTTCGCACAGCGGGCTGCGCGACAACCTGATGGTGGCGGGTGTGCTGATCCTCGCCGCGCTGATCGTCGTTGCTGAGGCATTCCTGCTGAATCTTAAGTCAACGGTGGCGGCCGGCATCTACACCGGGGCGCTGACAAATACGCCGGCGCTTGCGCAAGTTTTAAGTTATGTCAATAACGGGCCTCTCCGTTTAACCAGCAGCACAATAGGGACAGAGCCTGTCGTCGGTTATTCAGTGGCCTACCCGCTCGGTGTTATCGGCCCGATCCTGATTATCCTTCTGATGCAGCGCGTGTGGCGCATCAACTACAAACAGGATGCGGAGACCGTGCGCGACATGTTCCCGATCGAACAAGATATCTACAATCGCACAGCCAGGATCACAAACACGGTGCTCGCAAGCCAGCCGCTGCGGGAGTTAAGTGCACGACGACAGTGGCGAGTCATCTTCGGCCGCATCCAACACGGCGACAAGATCGAGCTTGCCACGGGCGACACAGTATTGCAACCAGGCGATCTGGTGAGCGTCATCGGGACGCCGGAAGATGTCGATCCTGTGGTCAAGGAGCTTGGCGCGCCCGCGGTGGAGCAACTCGACCTTGACCGCAGCGCCTACGATTTTCGCCGTGTTTTCGTTTCAAACCCCGACCTGGTCGGGCGTAAGCTGGCCGATCTGGGCCTGCCGCGCCGCTTCGGTGCGATCGTGACGCGCGTGCGCCGCGGCGACATCGAGCTATTGGCTTTTGGCGACCTAGTGTTGGAATTGGGAGACCGGGTGCGTTTTGTCGCGCCGCGCAGCCAAGTTCGCCCGCTCAGCGACTACTTTGGCGACTCGTACAAAAAACTGAGCGAAATCAACTTTGGCGCGCTTGGTCTTGGCATTACGCTGGGTCTTCTCGTGGGCATCATCCCCATTGCGCTGCCCGGCGGGATCGAGTTCAAGCTGGGTGAAGCTGGCGGCCCGTTGATTGTAGCGCTGGTGCTCAGCGCATTGCGCCGCACGGGGCCAATCGTCTGGAGTATTCCGTACAGCGCCAACCTGACGATCCGCCAACTGGGTCTGACCATTCTGCTGGCGGGCATCGGCATCCGTTCCGGTTACACCTTTCTCGCCACGTTGACCCAAGAGGGGGGCATGACGATCCTGCTGGCCGGTGCGGTTGTCTCACTGCTAACGCCGCTGCTGGTGCTGTGGATCGGCTACCGCTGGTTCAAGTTGCCCTTCGGGGTGCTGACTGGCATTGTATCGGCTGTCCATACGCAGCCAGCGGTGCACGCGTCCGCGCTCAACGAGGCGCACAACGATCTGCCCAATCACGGCTACGCGCTGGCCTTCCCGATGGCGACGATCGCCAAAATTTTGCTCGCCCAGATCATCGTCGCGTTTCTACCCTATGCTCGGTGACAGCCACTGTGCAGCCGATCTCTGTCTCGCCGGCGTCGCTCGCCAACATGGCCTGGTGAGATAGCCGCAGCGCTTGACCTGCAACACGACAGCAGCACCCCATCTCGCCCTGTGCGCTTTTTCTGGACGATCTTTCCCCTCTTCCCTAGCAGCATCTTCAGCTAGACGCCCTAGAATTTCCTCAGCGGGCCATCCGATATCCCATCATTTGTCTGACTGATCGTCAGAGAAATACTGTTACAATCGATGAGCGTTTGGGAACTTGCCTCCAGGCGTGTTCTGTGTAGCCGTTTGCCGAACACATGATTAGTCCAGCTGGAAAAGACACTGCACCCTCATGGCTCCCACCCTCCTCGCTCAATAGTATGCGGCTACGCCAGTATCTTCGGTTTTTATATCAAATCACGTGTCATGTTGTGGCAGTGACCATTATTTAGAGGAGTATACGAGATGGCGCCACCACGGTTTCGCCGCCGCCTCTGGATCATTGCTGGATTTCCGCTGCTCGCCGTGCTGCTGACTGCATTGCTGCTGGTCGCCGTGCGCACAAGCGACGGGAGCGCAGCCGCGCTGACGCCCTCGCCGTTTTCGGACAACGCGCTTGTTTCCACCCCCCAAGTCGCGGAGCAAGCATTGCCAGCAAGGAAACTTCCCCAAGACAACCCATCGACTCCGCGAGTTGCCACCCCCATGCGGGTTGAGGCTGACGCCGCGCAGAGTGTGCTTACAAAATTGGAGAGTACGGAATCCACAGAGAATGTCGTTGCGCTCGTGGGCACTGCCTTCATCACCCAACAAGACCTACAGGAGGCAGTGCGCATCGATGGCCTCATGGCAGGCTTAGCCGGTGCGTCGCCGACCGCGGCCGAATCTCTGGTCGAACAACTTATCAATACGGAAGTTATCCTGCAACGCGCCGGGGATGCTGAGACATCCATCGATGCGGCGGCAGTGCTGGCGGCATTTCTCCAGTCACACGGGAAAGCACATGAAGAGTTGGCGGCCGCACTGCAAGCCAGCGGCATTTCCCAGGAACGGTTCGAGCGCTACTTCGCACGCCTGGTCGCGGCTGATGCCTATCAGCGCGCGCAGCAAAAAGCAACAGGCATCGCGCCGGCAGAACTTATGCGCCAATGGCAGCAAACAATCCCGATCAATTTTGACCCAACTGCCGCTGCGTTGCCCGCCGCGGATGTTAATTCACCCAGCAACACGAAATCAATCACAATCACGCCGGAGAGCGACGGCGTTGAAATCGCTGCGGCGGCAACCTCACTTCCAGCATCAACTGAACTGCGTGGCGTTGAGGCAGGACAATTGGCGCCCGAATTTGAACTTCCCACCATCACTGACGAAGCATCTCAATTTACGTTGCGCACCCTCCAGGATGAACCCAGCGTGCTGAGCTTTTGGACCACTTGGTGTCCTTATTGTCTGCGCCAGACTCCGGTGCTGGTGGACGCTTACCGCCATGGGGCGGCAGAGGGGATTGAATTTGTCGGCATCAACGTGCAAGAAGATCGCAGCGCAGTTGCGGCGTATGTCGCCCGCCATGGCATCACCTATCCGGTTCTGCTTGACGAGCAAGGGAGCGTTGCTGCGGACTATGCTGTACAGGGATACCCGACCACCTATTTCCTGGATAAAGAGCACCGCATCGTGGCGCGTCACGTGGGTGCGTTAACAGATGACCAACTGGATACCTATTTAGCGATGTTGCAATCGCCTGAACAAGCGCGATAAGGGGTGTGACTATGCACGCGGCGTATGTCCAATCAATGCCAGCCAGATACACAACAGCAATACATAGCAAGCTGAATCCCGTCGAACAGATTCGTCAATTGGTGAATCTGCTCATGATTTTTTCCATGCTGTCGTCGATGATGTCGCCGCTCTATACGCCAGCCAACAGCACGACGCCCAGCTTTGCGTTCCCCGGCGAAGTGCGCGCGCCTGCCCCTCTGCCAGCGAAAACAACGCCGGTGGAAACGCAGGCATTGCCGCGGGTGGTCGCCAATGTCTCTGACCAGCCTCAATCCTTGGCCACTATTGAGGAAGCAAGCAAACGGCTGCCAGACCTGGCTGCAGCGCCTCCCTGGATCAGCACGCCAGCGCGCGCCACCACCGACTCTGCTGTGAGCAACATGGCGGAGCATGAGCTTAGCGGCGTCCTGGCCCCGGACTGGCTAAGCAAGGCGCCGAAAGGTGGCGCCGGCCAGGCGGAAGTCATAGCAACAACGCCGGCGTCTGAGATAGCGCTACCGTCAAGCTGGAAAATGCTCGACGCGTCCAACGCGCTGCCGCCCGAATTGGCTACCTTGGAAAGTGGCGCCACGCTTGGCAGCGCGTTGACGCCTGCCTGGTATGGCGGTCTCGACAATGAGGAAAACACATCAACGTTCGCTGACGCATCTGAAACGGCGCCAGCAGGGCTATTTAGCCCTCACCTCGGAGCTGCTTTCTACCAGACGGGCGGTGACAATCAATGCAGCGCGTCTTCACGCGTGACGTTCGCCCTCGTTGCGCCGCCATATCCCGTCAGCCGCGGCAACGTCGATGGTGATGTGTATACGGTGACCGTAAAAAACAATGATTCTATTACGACTACCAATGTAACGCTTTATATCGACCCCAATCAAGGCTTCTCCTACCTCGGCAATTCTGCAAGCGTGCAGAGCAGTATCAGCGGGACGTTGACCTACAGCGACACGGGATCCGGTGCGCCAGGCGCGCCGGCGCTGATCGCGATCACCGGCGACATCACGTCAACGACGCTCAATGCCGGCGAAATCATCACCTTCACCTTCCGGCTTGCCACCAACGCCGATGCGATCTCAGCGCAGCAGCTTGTGGTGCGGCTGCAAAGCGGCGCGCTCGACTGCGGCATCTATCGTGTGCAGAACGTGCCCACGGTGCGCGGCAATCTGACCGTGCAGAAATCACCCAATATCCGCACAGCGAAGCTGGGGGACACGTTGGGCTGGACAGTGAAGCTGATCAACACGGGCCTTGGCGTCGTTTATGGCGCGGAAGTGGAGGATATCTTCGGCGCCGGCTACATCAACACGGTGCTCGACGAGTTGCCCACTGCACCGATCACGCTGGCTGCGGGCGCTTCCGCCACCTATTATGTCACCGGCACGGTGAACGCCTGCAACCAGTTGACCAACACCGCCAATGTCTGGTGGCCGATCGGCAACCAGGACAGCACGGCCACCCCGGACAATCCGGCCAGCAGCAAAGTGGATGTGCGCTTTACGCTGGAAAATCCAAATGTTTCGCTCCAGGTGACGCCAGCCAGCATCACCGTTCCTTTCTGCACGCCGATGACGCGCACAGTGGTCGTGACCGCGACGACGAGCAATACCGCGAAAAACGTACAGATTGCAGCGAACACCCATTCATTTTCAGTCAGCAATATCAGACCGGGATGGAGTTACAGCGGCGGCGTCTTTACCTATATTGGCGGCCCGCTTGCCGGCTATCTTTTTGCCGATCAACCGGCGATCCTCTCGTTTGATGTCAGTGGACCAACGGCATGCAGCGCAAGCAACCCGGCGCTCTCCTTTCAGCCTCGTTACACCAACGCGTGTGATGTGCCGTTCAACGGTCCCACCGTCAGCGCGCCGAGCGTCAATTATGCGCCTGATCGGCCAACCATCAACGTGACAATAAACGGCCCTTATTCCGTCCGCGCCCGCCAGACTTTTGATTATGTCATCAATTTGAATGCGACGAATATTCAGAATATTACGGACACCATTTCGATCACCGACATGATCCCGTCCTCCTTTATCATTTCGGAGACCTCTGCGACCACAGGGAGCGTCAACGTCACCGGCCAGCAGATCACCTGGGCAGTCAATACACCGGGCAGCGGCGCACTCAGTGCGAGCCTTCTGATCACCGCTACCGTGCGCGAGGATGTCGCCTGTTCGGCCTACAATTTAATCACCAATGATGTCATAGCCACGGCGCCTACATGCCCCAATTGCGGCGTACTAGAAGATTCCGATCAGGTTTCGACCTACATTGAAGATGTGGACGGGCCGCTGGCAGGCACAAAAACTGTCAGCGGCGACACGGAAATCTGTGGCGAAACTGGCCTGCTGATGGAAAATCTCTATTATATCAACCTGCCTACTACCTTAGCGGCGCTGGTATTCACCGAAACCCTCGGCCTGAGCGGGCCGGGCTTGCCCGGTCTGCCGTCGCCGCTGCTCTACGTCAGCGACACCCTGAGCGTTACGCTCAATGGCGTGGATGCGACGTCACTGATGACGATCGCCGCCACCAGCCCGCAGTTAGTCGTCGACCTGGATCGCCTGCGCGAGTTGGAGGCCAATGTCACGCTTACTCAGCTCAGCACGCCAGCAATTGTCAATGCAGGCGACAGCGTCACCTACACCCTCACCATTTCCAACCGAGGACCGGCCACGGCCGAAAATGTCCTCGTGCACGATCCACTGCCCGCGGGGCTGAGCCTGGACAGCGTCGCGGCGAGCCAGGGCAGTTGCAGCGCGCCGAATGTAAGCTGCACCGTAGGCGATCTTGTCGCCGATGCCAGCGCCGTCATCACCATTGTCGCCACCGTGGACGGCGCACGCCAGGCAGACATCGTCAATGTCGCTTATGCCAGCTTCCAAGAACTGAACGGTATCGTTGTCACTACTCAGGCCACCGCGCGCACCCAAGTGACCGCAGCCGCGCCCCTCGCCAGCACCGACCTGCAGATCGCCAAACGCAGCGAACAGAATAATGTCATCGCCGGCAGCGCGTTGACCTATACGATCGTGGTCACCAACAGCGGCCCCGCAATCGCTAACAACGTGACCGTTGTAGACGCGCTGCCCTTCAGCTTTACACTCTCCAGCGCTACACCGAGCCAAGGCTCCTGCGGCGCGGCCACGCATCCGGTTGTGTGCGAGCTGGGCGAGCTGCCGGTCGACGCCTCGGCCATCATAACGGTGGTGGTCATGGCGGAGGCTTCCGTTTCTGCGGATGTGGCTAACACGGCGCATGTGATCGCCGACAACCCGGACAGCAACCTTGCCGACAACCAAGCCAGCGTGCAGACTCACGTCATCCAGCGCATCCCGCTCATGCTCAGTTACCGCGTTATCGCACCCGAAGCGTCGTTGGCTGGTGCAATCTCGCGCACTTGGCACAACTGGTCGCTGCTCTACGTTGAAGGACTGGGCACCGCCTGCCGCAATAATGACACCCTTTACCTAGGCGCGCCGACCACAATTCTGCGCGGCGATCTGGGCATCGCCATCAACCCGTCCACACCTAATTCCTGTGAGCCGGAGGCGGTCACCCTCAATGTGACAGGCGGCGCAGCCGGTGAACTGACCGACAATCTCATCGTGACGTTCACTCTGGGCGCTAAGGATGTGTACACCGTCACTGGCTATAGCGGTTTTTTTGGCGCTAATCCGCCCAGCACCGTGATTTCGGCCGCCAACCGCATCACCTGGACGTGGGATGCCGCGCTGCCGATTACGGCCGCGGGTCAGATTCACCTGAATGTCCTGCGTCCCTGCGCAGCCACGGGCGCGCTCACCAGCAATTTGTCCTTCCAGGATCGCTGCGATGCAACTTTCACCAAAGCCGACAGCGACGATTTTGTCCCCACCACACCGAATCTCTCGCTCTTTTTGACGCCCTCAAAATATGAAGTTGTCGATCGCACCGCGGTCTGGACGACCTACCTCATCAACACTGGCAATGGCGACGCGGTCAACGCATTAATCACCAACACGCTCGGCGCGGGTCTGGCCTACAGTTCTTCCGTCGTCACCGGTGCGGCCGGTGTGATCGCGCAGCCCAACGTGGGCGATGGCAACGATGTGCAGTGGGTGATCCCGCGCCTGCCCCCCGGCGGCCAGGTGCGCATCGATGTCATCGCCGATGTCATCGCCTGCACTGGTTTGAACATGCAGGCCTTTGCCGACGCCAGTTGTCTCAGCGGAACCTGTTCTGCGGTCGGCCCGCAGGAAGTGCAACTGGTGCGCGCCCCGGCCGCTTTGCTCTCCAGCAACAAGCAGATCGCGGAGTTGCCACTTTGCGAGTCGGGGCCGGTCGAATTGACCGTGCAAAACGCCTCGGCCGGCGCAGCGGAATATGGCTTCGTGATCACGGATACGCTCCGTTATGTCACAGCGATCTCCGGCACTTTTGCGCTGACCGTCACCAACCGCAGCGGGGCAGTGATCACCACCACCAGCGAGTTTACGCCGGTGATGACACGCAATGGCTATACGCAGACCCTGGTGTGGGATGCCGCCAACCTGCCGGTCGACGACCCGCTGCGCACCATCCTGGAGCGGCGCGACGCAGGCGACATCATCCGGATCGGCTTCCAGGTGCAGTCAAGCTGCGTATCAGCCGGGCAGAGCGAAGTGCAATCGAGCGTCACCGCGGTCGAGGCCTGCCAATTGCCCCTCGCGGGCAACGAAAACGCAGTGTCACTGAAGGTGACCGAGCCGCAACTTGTGGTGACCAAGCTGGTGCGCAATGCCACGGCGGGCGGCGGCTATGTCGCGGGCGGCTACGCGGGCGCGGGCGACACCCTCGTCTACGAAGTGGTCGTTAACAACATCGGCCAGCAGCGCGTGACCAATCTTTTTGTCGAGGATCAACTGCCGCCCACCTTCAACTTGACGGCAGTCGATGTGCTCACCTCCAGCCAGAGCGGTTCACCGCCGCTGCTGAAGTGGCACGAAGCGGGCGGCGTCACGCTGGAAGTGAACCAGATGCGCGTCTATCACATTACGGGGACCGTGACCGCCGACGCCTGCACCAACCCCAACACGGTCAACCGCGCCTCGGCATCGTATGGCTGCTCCACCGCGGATGTCTGCGCCGCCGCGTCAAGCACCGTGACGACTACTTTCAGCACCAAGCCGGCCTTTACGCTGGCGACGCCCGGCGCCACGCTGGATCAATGCAGCGGCGGGCCGATCATCGTCAACTTCCCCAACGCAGGTGCGCGCGCCGAAAATGTTGTGCTGACCTACACGCTGCCGGCCGGGTTGGCCTACGCCGGCCTGGCGACCGGTTCCTACCCGGCGCCGACCATCTCGCCGACTGTAGACGCCACCGGGGTGATCACCTGGCTGTACGACGTAATCAATCAGGAAGTCACGACCAATACGCTGCGTTTCAATGTCCGCAACGCCGCGGGGGTGTGTGCGGCGCCGGGCGCCAACAGCGGCGTGGCCGGTCTGGGCTATGAAGATTCGTGCGGCAACCGCATCGATGATGTGGCGGAGAGTACGGCGTCGATCACCGTGCAGGCGTCCGACCTCGTGGTCAGCCAATCGCCGCGCACGCGCCCGGTCGTCGACGGTCAGGTCTACACCTGGACGATCACCATCACCAACCCCGGCAACTCCGCCACCAACAACCTGCTGGTGACGGAAACCGTCGGCAGCGGCTGGGAAGTTGTCGCGGCGACTGCCGGTTCACCCGGCGGGGCAACGCCGATCACGACCACCGGTGCGGTTACCTGGCAGGTCGGCGCGCTGGCGGGCAACGACGGCGTGTGGAGCGCGACCGTCAGCGCGCGTGCACGCGCTGCCGCGTCGGACTACGAAACCACCGTCACGGCAACGACCGCCTGTGAGGATGGTGGCTGCTTGCAGAGACGCACCTACACCACCTATGCCACGCCAAACAATGAGTTTAGCAAAAGCGTGACCCCGGCAGTCGCTACGATCGGCGATCTCATCACCTTCACCGTCAATGCCGATCTGTACGGCGATGTGCCCTACACCAGTACGCTCCTCACCGACACGCTGCCGGCAGGACTCGGCTATGTCGCCGCGTCGCTGCGGGTGATCCAGGACATCGACGGCGCGGCCAGCAGCCAGACGCTGGCGCCGACCAGCGCACCCGCCGCCAATGCCAGCGGCGACATCTTCTGGAACGTGGGCGATCTGGCCGGGCAGGTTGTCATGACCACTGTGATCACGGCGGTCGTGCAGAATATCATGCCGGCCTTTCAAGGCGAGGTTTTCACCAACACCGCCCGGCTGACCTACCGCGACGACAGCCAGGCGTATGGGTTTGATGCGTCGGCGCCGGTGACAGTGATCGAACCGCTCCTACACATCGGCAAACGTGCTGTGACTGCCGGCGCCTGCGATGCGCGGCTCTTTGAGCACAACTTCAACAGCGGCAGCGCCGCCGACTGGACAACCAGCGGCGGTGCGTGGAGCGTGGTCGCCCACACCTACCAGGTGGCGGCCCCTGCCGCCGCGCTCGCGCTCAACGGCAACACCACATGGAGCGACTACAGCTACTCCGCCATGCTGCGCTCGACCGATGCGACCGGCGGCGATCTCGGCCTGATCTTCCGCGCCCAGAGTGCGTCGCAGTACTATCGCGTGCGCTGGACGCGCAACGCCGCAGGCAACGCGGGCAGCTATGTCGTCGAACGCGTCAACGGCGGCGTCACCACCATCGGCGCCGCCAGCGGCGCCTTCTTTGACCTGAATCGCTGGTATCATGTGGAGGTGCGCGTCACCGGCAATCGCTTCCGCGTCTACATCGACGGCAACCTGGCGCTCGACGTCACCGACGCGGCGCCGCCCTGGAGCGCCGGGCAGATCGGCTTCTACGCCAACAGCCAGACCAACGCCTACTTCGACAACGCGCTGGTCACGCGGCTGGACAGCGCCGGCTGCACTGTGGGCGCCAACGATCTGGTCACCTACACGCTGACGATCTCCAATCAAGGAGAAGCGCCGGCGCGCGATCTCGTGATCACCGACGCCATCCCGGCCGGCACAAGCCTCCACGCCTACACCTTTGCCAGCAGCGATCCGGGCGCAGCGGTCAACACTGCGCCGACGCCGATCCCAGGCGCCACCGGGGACCTGCTCTGGACCATCAACCAGCTTGCGCCCATCAATCCATTTGTTACAAACCATCACGCGGCCATTACGCTGACAGTCGTGCTGCGTGTCTCGCCGACAATCCCCGCCAGCAGCCTGCTCACCAACCAAGCGTCGCTGGCCTACGACTCGCAGACAGGCAGCGGGCCGGTAGGCGTACAGCGCAGCTACAGCGGCGGCTCGCATTCGACGAGCGTGCAGACGGTCGCGCCGCCCGGCCTCACCAAATCGGTGGCGCCCTTCACGGCCACCATCGGCCAGATCGTCGTCTACACAATTACCGTGCCGAGCACGCCAATCACCGCCGCGCTCACCACCGTCACCGTGACCGACCAGATCAAGACCAACCTGCGCGTCACCGAGACGAGCATCGTGGCAAACCCCGCCCTGGTGAACCCGGCCGTCCTCTTCAGCGGCCAGCAGGTCACGGCCACCTTTGAGCGCATCGAGGCGAGCGCCCAGGCGCAGATCGTCGTGACCGGCGTCGTCGCCAACGCAGCCCTCAACCAGGACGGCGTGGTGGTGACCAACACGGCGCGGCTGGCGTACACCGACGGCATCGGCACGCCCGGCGCCAGCCACGTCCTCACCAGCAATCAGGTGAGCACCGAACTGGTGGAGCCGGTCTTGCAAATTCAAAAATCGGCGACGCCGAACACCGGTCTGCGGGCAGGCGATACGGTGACGTATGCGTTGACGATCCGTCACGCAGCGACCAGCCGCTCGACCGCCTATGCCGTGGTCGTGACCGATGCCGTGCCCGCGGTGCTGGCCTACACACCGGACACCCTGCGCGTCACGTCGCCCTCCGGCGAGATCATCTCGACCACGGTCGGCAACAACCTGACCATTACCGTCACCGACTACCCGACGCCGTCCGCGCCCATCTACATCACCTACACGGCGACGGTGATTCAGGCCGCCGAGCCTTCCTCCACCTACACCAACACGGCCTTCGTGCGCTACATCAGCCTGCCCGGCACGCCCGATGCGCGCACCGGCAGCGGCGTGGGCGTCAACGATTACTACACCAGCACGCAGGCCACGATCCAGACCGCGGCGTTGACGATCAACAAGTCGCTGGACAATGACATCTACTACAGCATCGGCGATCTGATCACCTACACGGTCGTCATTCCACTGCCCACCGGCGCCACGCGCGCCCTGGTCGTCACCGACACCGTGCCGGCGGGCCTGCTCTACCTGGCGCCGACCAGCACGGTTGCCGTCACCGCCACCCCCAACATCACGCTCTCCTACGCCATCACCCCGTCAACCGGCAACGGCAGCAGCGCCTCGACGGCGATTCTGCGCATGTTGGCGCCGATCAATAACACGACGGGCGCCAGCGCCGTGTTGACGTGGACGATGCAACTCCTCGTCGTCGACGACGCCGCGCGCACGGTGAACTTCAACAGCGCGGTCAAGACCAACCAGGCCGCGCTCACCTATGTCAACGCGCAGAACCAGACGTTGAGCGCATCGGACAGCGCCGAGTCCACCACCATCTACGAGCCGCTCCTGCACATCGGCAAGAGTTATGTCACCGACGCAGCCTGCGCGGCGACGCTGCTGCAGGAGACCTTCAACGCCGGCGCCACCGGTTGGACGTCATCCAGCGGCGCCTGGAGCACGATCGCGGCGCCCGGCTGGGTGCGCGCGCCGTCCGGCGTTACGTCGCTCTTTACGCGATCTGGCGCCAGCTTTACCGACTTCAGCTACTCGGCCATTGTGTCCGCGACGTCGACCAGCGGCTCGCTGGGGTTGGTCTTCCGCGTCCAGGATGCCAACAACTACTATCGCTTTGTGTGGACCGGCGCCGCGCCGCACTACCGGCTCGAACGTGTGAGCGGAGGGGCGCCAACGACAGTGGCGGCGGCGGCCGGCTTCATCGCCAACCGCTGGTATCATTTCGAGGTGCGCGCGGTTGGCAACCAGTTCACCATCTACCGCGACGGCCAGCAGATCCTGAGCGGCGCGGACAGCACGATCGCCAGCGGCACTGTCGGCCTCTACGTTGCCAGCAACAATGCCGCGTTTGACGACGTGCTCGTGACGCGCCTGGGCGACGACAGTTGCGCCGTGGACGTCGGCGATCTGGTCACCTACACGCTCACGATCTCCAACCAGAACCGGCTCACCGGCTACGACCTGGTGATCACAGATGTGCTGCCGGTGCATATGGTCTATGTGGCGTCGGCACTGGCAAGCAACGATCCGACCGCGGCACTGACAGCCTCGCCCACGCCTGGCGATACCGGCACGCTGGTCTGGCGCATGAACCATCTGACGCCGACCACGCCCTTCAATCCGCTGCAACATGCGTGGGCGGTGATCACCCTGACGGCGCGGGTGCAGGACGATGTCTCAGCCGGCATTCGTATGCCCAACCAGGCGCTGCTTGTCTACGACAACATGGCCGGCACGGGGCCGGTGGGCGTCGAACGCACCTACAGCGGCGGCAGCCACAGCACCTCCGTGCGCAGCGCCGACGCCACGTTGGTCAAAAGCAACGCACCTTTGACCGTCACCATCGGCGAGACCTTCCGCTACACGCTCACCTTCCCCGGCAGCGGCGGCATTGCGGCCAATCTGTACACGGCAACCCTCACCGACACGCTGCCGGCCGGCTTCCGTATGATCGGCCAGCCTCAGGTGATCGTTGATCCATCCGCCAACCTCGACCCAGGCGCGATCTCGACCGCGCGCGCCACCACCAAAACGGTGTTGATCGACTTCACGCGCATTCCCTCCTACACGCAGGTGACCGCGGTGATCACGGCAGTTGTCGAGAATCTGGCGATCAACCAGGACGGCGTGCGCTACACCAACACGGCTACGCTTGGCTGGCGCGATCTCTCCGGCAATGTGGTGGCGCCGGTCACCTCCAACCCGGTGACGACCGATCTGGTCGAGCCGCAGTTGATCATCGAGAAGACGGTCTACCCGACCAATGTGACACCGGGCGACACCGTGTTTTACACGCTGCGCATCTACCACGCGCCGACCTCGACCGTGCCCGCTTATAATGTGCTGATCAGCGACACGTTGCGGACGTGGCTCTCCTACATCAGCGGCTCCTGGGAAGCCAACAACGATCCCTATTCGCTGGCGTCAACGGGCGTTTACACGGTCAATTTGCCCAATCTCCAGGCCTATTTCCCTGTAATCGGCACCTCGATCAATGCGGCGAACCCGTTGATCCTGCGCTATCAGGCCGTGGTCAACGTCGATGTCGCGCCCGGCACGATCATCACCAATGTCGCCGATACCCGGTGGACCAGCCTGCTGACGGACCCCTACGGCGACGTGCGCACCGGCAGCGGCGGCATCAACGACTACCGCGTCGCGGACGATGCCCAGGTCAGCCTGGATCAGTTTACCATCGTCAAGCACGGGCCGATCACGGTGACGGCGGGCGCGCTGGTCACCTACACGATCAACGTCGGCAACGGCAGCCCGGTCACGGGCGCCAATGCCCGCGTCGTGGATACCATTTCCTTCCGCGTGACCAACATCACCGGCACGTTCTCGACGCCACTCCTGCAAGGCGTCTGTTCGCTGCCCTCCACCGGTCCCCAGGGCAGCACGATCGAATGCCAGCTTGGCAACCTGCCGCCCCAGTCCACCGGCGTCGTCACCATTACCGGGCGCGTTGATCCAGCCACGCCGGACGGCGCACTGGTCGACGATTACGCCGACTTTTTCATCACCGACTCCAACGGCGTGGAGCA
>JACSRH010000124.1 GCA_014879855.1 Caldilineaceae bacterium
GGGCGGGCTGCCGCCGATGCGCCGGTCGGTGAGATAGGTGTAGGTGGCGGCAAAACGCTCGTTGAAGATAAAAGGGACGTAGAAGACGCCCAGCACCACCGCGCCTACGATCGCGGCAATAACGGTTGCGCCGAGCAGCGCGCGCCAGCGATCGCGGTTGTCCCAGAAGATCAGCCCCAACAAGAAGACCGCGGGAATGGCGGCCAGCGCGCCTTCATAGTGGGACAACATGCCCGTTGCCAGCAAAATGGCGGCCAGCGCCAGATAGCGCGCGACCGCAACCGGCTTGACATAGAGCCGGTACAGCACCAGCACCACCAGCAGCGAGGCCAGAAAGACTACGCTCTGATATTGGACAATGTGTGCAAAGCCGATGAAATAGCCGTCAAGGGTCAGCAGCAGCGCCGCGATCCAGCCAGCCAGCGGGCGAAAGAGCCGCCAGCCCAGGACGAAGGTCGCCAGCAGCGCAATCAGATTGGCGATGGCAAAGGGCAGCCGCGCCGTCTGCTCAGTGAGATAACCGGTCAGCGTGTAGAGCACAGTGGGGACAAGAATTTCGGTCGGCCCCTTTTTATGGAGCATCAACACATCTTCGTAGCCTTGCAGCACGGCCGCGGCCCGCAACGCCGCGCGCGCCTCGTCGCCCTGGTAGTCGGAGTAGGCAAGCCCCACAAAGCGGAAGAGCGCGCCGACCGTCAACAGCACGAGCAGCCCTGCCCAGAACCAGCGCGCATCGCCGGCAAAGCGCGGCCAGGCTGGCTCCCCTGCTGCCACGCATCGTCCGCGCCACCAAATCCAGCCTGCCAGCGCCAACGTCACCGCATCGAACGCCAGCAAAGTGACAAGCTGCGTCGGACCGCCCGGCAGATAACTGACCAGCAGCATCACGACCACCATCACTGTGTAAGCTGTGGCCGCGCTGTACAGCACCCGCTCGAAGCCATCGGGGCGGGATGCACTTTGCCCTACCAGCGCTTCGACCAATAGCAAGCCCGGCAAGAAGCCGGCAATCACCAGCGCGGCCAACGCCTGCCCCAGCAGCGGCAGCGGCGCCAGCAGCAGACCGTGCGCCAGTACGCCGACCCCTAGCGCGCCCAGAATCCAACGATTTGTCATGAGCAAAGAGTTTATCACACCAGGATGACGAACAGCACACCAGAGGGCGCGCAAGCGGGTGTAATTTATGCTGGGAAAACAGCGTGGCTTGTGTTTATCGCAGGCAGCGGCTGATTAGCTCACCGGAGCGCCAGCACGGATCTTTATCTGACTGTCTCTTCTGACTGTCTCTTCTGACTGCCTCTTCTGACTGCCTCTTCTGACTGTCTCTTCTGACTGTCTCTTCTGACTGTCTCTATAGTTGATTGAAGAAAGCTGCGCCTGCCCCGTGTCAGGGCGTCCGCGCCAGCCTTGTGGGCGAAATTGGGCGATCAGTGCGAACATGCGGACTTTGTTCATGCGTGATACAATAATGCTGGATCCTAACCAACTGCATTTGATTGTAATTTGTTTACCCTATTCATATAGAATTCGTGCATTTCCTTACGAAGGAGTAACGACCAATGAGCAAAGAGACCTTTACGATTGTCGACAATCGCACTGGCAAGCAGTATGAAGTGCCTGTAGAGCATTCCACCATCAAGGCGAGAGATTTGCGCCAGATCAAGGTCGATCCTGATGAATTTGGCACGATGACCTATGACCCCGGCTATGACAACACCGCGTCCTGCAAGAGCGCCATTACCTATATCGACGGCGACAAGGGCATCCTGCGCTATCGAGGCTATCCCATCGAGCAGCTGGCGGAACAGAGTTCATTCCTGGAAGTTGCCTATCTGCTCATCTTTGGCGAGCTGCCAACGCAGGCGCAGCTTGCCGACTGGGAATTCCAGATCATGCATCATACCTTCCTGCATGAGAACATGACGCAGCTCTTTCACGCGTTCCGCTACGATGCGCACCCAATGGGGATGATGATCAGCGCACTGGCGTTCATGTCCACGCTGCACAAAGAAGCGAGCCGCGTCGAAGACGCGGACGTGCGGCTCAAGCAGATCTATCGCATCCTCGGCAAGTTGCCGACGGTGGCGGCCTTTTGCTATCGCCATCGCATTGGGCGCCCTTTCAATTACCCGAACGCGGACATGAGCTACGCCGAGAACTTCCTCTACATGCTCGACTACATGCATCAGAGCAAATACGAGGTCAATCCGGTGCTGGCCAAGGCGCTCGATGTGCTCTTCATCTTACACGCCGACCACGAGCAGAACGCTTCGACTTCAGTCATGCGTTCGATCGGCTCCGCCTACGCCGACCCCTACAGCGCCATGGCGGGCGCGGCCGCCGCGCTCTTTGGTCCTCGTCACGGCGGCGCCAACGAGGCGGTGGTCAAGATGCTGGCTGAAATTGGCGACGCCAAACGTGTGCCTATGTACGTCGAGCGGGTGAAGAAGGGTGAATTCCGGCTCATGGGCTTTGGCCATCGCGTCTACAAGAACTACGACCCGCGCGCCAAAATCATCAAGAAGGTCGCGTATGATGTGTTCAATGTCACCGGCACCAACCCGTTGATCGATGTGGCGGTGGCGCTGGAGAAGCACGCGCTGGAGGATGACTACTTCGTCTCGCGCAAGCTCTATCCGAACGTAGACTTCTACAGTGGCATCATCTATCAGGCAATGCGCTTCCCGCCGGACATGTTTACGGTGCTCTTTACGCTGGGGCGTGCGCCGGGCTGGCTGGCGCAGTGGGTGGAGATGATCGGCGACCCTGACCAGAAGATCGCCCGCCCCCGCCAGGTTTACCTGGGCGCCGACGAACGCGATTACGTGCCCATGAAGCAACGGTAAGGGAGCCTATCTGCACGACCGCCGCACGTTGGCAACGTGACGGCGGTCGTGCAGATAAGGAGCCGCCGGCGATTGGCTACCAACCGTTTCCACTCGGCGCGGCCAGGATCATTACTTGACGAGGTTGCAGATCGACCGAAGACAGTGGGATGGTCTCGCCGGTCAGCAAGTTGAGCATGGGTTCTGGCAGGGCAAGGTGTTGTTCCTCTGCAATGTGGTTGAGCACAAACAGGATACGCTGTTCTCCCTGCCAACGCACACAGTATTCGACGCCCGCCGGTGGCGTCGCTATCGCTTCCACCTTTGCCAGCTTCAACAACCAGCCAGCCAACGCGGTATAGAGCGCGGCATCGCCGAACGTCGCCACGTACACGGCATGACCGGCGCCAAAGGCGTTGAGGGTAATCGCCGGACTATTGGCGTAGTAATCCTGTGTATAGCGCGCAACAACTTGAGCATCCACTGTGCGCACCACATCGCACCAGATCCTGGCGTGCAGCGTCTCTGGTATGTGGATGTCTTCATTTGTAAAAGCCAGCGGCTGGCTGACGCCTGCTGGCAACGAGTCATACTCCTCTACTTCGATGCCGCATAATCTGGCGAGATAGCCGGGCAACGGCATATCCACGATGGTGTTAGTCTCATCCTTCACGCCGGTGCGCGGCGTCACCAACACGGCGCCGCCCTGCCGCACAAAGCGCTCGATCGCGGCCGCCGTCTCCTCGCGCAGCACGTAGAGCGCCGGCACGATCAGCAGTTTGTAGCCGGTGAACTCTTCCTGCGCCGAGACCACTTCGACCGCCACGTTGCGCGCGTGGAAGGCCTGGAAGATGTCGTGCACGTGGGCGATGTAGTGAAAGGCGGGATTGTTGGCCTGGATCTGGAAGGCGAAGCGCGTGTCGTAGTCGAGCAGCAGCGCCACCTCCGCGCGCACTTCGCTGCCGGCGATCTGCGCGCCGACGCGGGCAATCTCTGCGCCCATCTGCTTGATCTCGGTGTAGCGGCGACCGGTGCGCCCGTCGTGATCGAGCAGGCCGTGCCAGTACTGTTCGGTGCCAAAGCGCGCGCTGCGCCAGCGGAAGAAGATGATGGCATCGGCGCCGTGGGCGATCGACTGGTAGGCCCAAAGCTGTAGCTCGCCCGGCCGCGGCGCCACGCTGACGATCTGCCAACCGCCGGCGCCCGCCTGCTGCTCCATCACCCAGAAGTTCTTGTGTTTGAGGCCGCGCATGGTGGCGTGGGCCAGCGCGGCCTCGCTGGGCCGCACTTCCGGTTGGAAGGTCCACTGCATGCGCCGGTAATTGTCCCAACTGACGAAGTCGAGATCCGCGGCCAGATCAAAGTAGTTCAACCGGTCATAACCGCTCCCCATCAAGTTGTGTGTGATGAAGTGGTCGGGGCAGCGGTTGTGCAGGATGTCGATCTGCTCGCGCTGGAAGGCGACGTACTGGTGCGACATGAAGCGGTAGTAGTCGAGCGCCAGCCCCGGATTGGGCGAGCCTTCGCCAAAGGGCGCGGCGGTCGCCAGCGGTGCAGGAATCTGAGCCCAGGCGCTGTACTCGTGGCTCCAGAAGACTGTTCCCCAGGCTTCGTTCAGCGCGCCGAGCGCGCCGTATTTGTGTTGCAGCCAGCCCTGAAACGCGGCCCGGCAGTGGTCACAGTAGCAGCGGTCGCCAAACTCGTTGTCCGTCTGCCAGCCGATCACCGCCGGGTGGCCGGCATAGTGTTCGGCCAGCGCCTGCGTGATGAGGCGGCTGCGCTCGCGATAGCCGGCGTGGGTGGGGCAATACTCGCGACGGTTGCCGTAGCTCATCGCCTGGCCCGACTCCGGCACGCGATAGGCGTCTGGATAGAGCGCCATCACCCACGGCGGCGGCGACGCGGTCGGCGTGCCCAGCACCACCTGGATGCCCTGCGCGTGCAGGATGGCGATGGCGCGGTCCAGCCAGGCAAACTCGAAGCGGCCGGGCGACGGTTCCAGCCGGCTCCAGGCGAATTCGGCCAGCCGCGCGGTGTTGAAACCGGCCTCCTGCATCAGCCGCGCGTCGATCTCCCAGCGCGCTTCCGGCCAGTGTTCGGGGTAGTAGTCAACGCCAAAACGGAACATGATTTTTCCTCCAAGTAAATTTTTGGACGCGTGCTGCCTGCGGTGCATGACGATCATGCACCGGCAGGTTCCAAAAGTGCGTCAGTTTAACCTTTGACGGCGCCGATGGTCAGGCCGGCCATAAAGCGTCGCGTTGCCATCAGAAAGACGATCAACATGGGCAGTGTTGCCAGCGCCGTGCCTAACATCAGCACCCCGGCGTCAAAGCCGCGCCGCGGGTCCTGGCGCAGCAGCGAGAGCGCCACCGGCAGCGTATACATGGTCTTGTCCTGCATGACCAGCAGTGGCCCGAGGAAGCCATTCCAACTGCCGATGAAGATCATGATGCCCAGCGCGGCAAAGGCCGGCATCAGCAGCGGGGCGACGATGCGAAAGAAGATCGAGAATTCGTGACAGCCGTCGATGCGCGCGGCGTCGAGCAGCTCGTGCGGGATCGACTCCTGGATGTACTGGCGCATCCAAAAGATGCCAAAGGCGCTGGCTACACCGGGGATGATCAGCGCCTCGTAGCGATTGATCCAGTGCAGCCACTTGCTGATCAGGATAAACCACGGCACGATGCCCGCCATCCAGGGGATCATCATCGTCGCCAGCATCAGGCCGAAGAGCCAGTTGCGCCCTGGAAAGCGGTACATGGCAAAGGCGTAGCCGCCCATCGAACAGAAGAGCAGCGACAGCGCCGTGTGGGTTACGCCGATAAAGACGCTGTTGGCAAAGTTGCGCCAAAAGGGAATGATCGAAAAGATGTTTTCGTAATTCACCAACAGATTGCTGCCCGGCAAGAACTGCGGCGGCCAACTGAAAATCTGCTGCGTGCTCTGTGTAGAGAGAACAAACATCCAATAGAAGGGGAAGGCGGAGAGAAAAGCGCCGATCAGCAGCAGGCCGTTGAAGAAGATGCTGCGCAGCAGCGGCTGCCAGCGCGATTTGCGCCGCGCCTTGACAGTAGGCGCTTCACGCGCATCGGCAAAAGTTGTCTGGGAAGAAGTGGCCATTGCTTTTCTATGCCTCCGTATTGCTGCGTCCGAAGAAGCGGATGTTGAGGACGGAAACGACGACGATAATCGCCGAGACCACATACGCCATTGCCGATGCATAGCCGAAATGCGCAAACTTGAAGCCGCGATCGTAGAGATACATGGCGATGGTCAGGCCGGCGTTGTTGGCGCCGCCGGTCACACCCACCAGCAGGTACGGCTCGTCGAAGAGGGTCATGGCGCCCACTGTGGAGAGCACGAGGGTGAAGAGAATGATGGGACGCATCAGCGGCAGCGTAATCCGGAAAAAGATCTGGCGCAGGTTGGCGCCGTCGATGGCCGCCACTTCGTACAGTTCCGGATTGATGCCTTGCAAGCCGGCCAGATAAATGATCATGTTCCAACCCAGCCAGCGCCAGATAAACAGAATGATAATTGCTGGCTTGATCCACTCGCCGCTGCCGCCCCACCAGTCGATGGGTGACAGGCCGACCGCATCTAATATCCAATTGATCAGCCCGAAGCGCACGCCGTACAGCGTGCTGAAAACCAGCGACACCGCCACGGGCGACGTCACCACCGGCAGGAAGTAGGCGCTGCGATAGAAATGTTTGAAGCGCACCGCCGACGAGTTGATGATGAAGGCCAAGAGCATGGCCCCGCCCAGGATGGGGATGTGCGCCAGCACGCCGATAAAGACGGTATTCCACATCGCCAGCCAAAAGAGCCGATCCTCAAACAGGCGTATGTAGTTCTCCAGCCCGATCCACTGCGCAGCGCTGATCCCGTTCCATTGTTGAAAGCTGAGTACGGCGGAGTAGAGGATGGGGAAGGCGCCAAAAATGGCAAATAGGATGAAAAATGGTGAAATGTACGCGTAGGCAACCCAGTTGCGCCGCATCTCGCGCCAGAGCGAGCGTTTGCGCGGCGCGCCCAGCGCAGGTGAATCGACTGTGGCCAGTTGGCTCATTGCTTTCCTCCAGAGAGACTGAGGTGGAGCAACGACTGGTTGCTCCACCTCAGGACACAAAAGGTGCTTACTGGCGCAGTTTCAGCGCTTCCTCTTTGTCGGGTGCAGTCTGCTGCTCGATCTCGATGCACGCTTCGTCCAGCGTGGCCTGCGGATCCAGCCCTTGGTCGAGCGCCTTGTTCACATAGGACATGAAAATCTGTTCGGCCTGCGCGTCCATTGGCGTGGTGATGAAGGGCTGAATCTTGTTGGTGGCAATGTCCACCCACATCGCACGCGTCTGCTGCCCGCCGAAGAAGGGATCGGCCTCCTGGTACATCGGGTCGTCAAAGGCCGGGATGTAAGCCGGGAAGTAGTCTACTGCGGCAAACATCTTGTTTTGCGAATCTTTGTTGGCCAGTGCAAATTCGATGAATTTCCAGGCAGCTTCTTTGTTCTCGCTCTGCTCCGGGATCGCCAGGAACGAACCGCCCCAGTTTTGGCCCGGGTCTTCCGGCACTTCGAAGATGCCCCATCTGCCTTCCCACTCCGCGCCTTCCGGTTGCAGCCATCCTTTCAGGAAGCCGCCAAACCAGGCGCCGCCATATTGGATCGCAATCGAGTCGCTGCCCAGCATCGTCTGCCACTCTGGCGACCAGTTGCTGACCTTGGCATCGACGCCGGCTTCACGCGCCTGCTGTGCATAGGTCAGCAGTTGCACCGCCAGTTCGCTGTTGACAGCGCAGTTCCAGTCGGCGTCAAAGAGATTGCGATGGGCAAAGTTGCTGTACACAATGTCGCTGGCGTTGCCGATGGCCCAGCGCTGTTCGTCGGCGTTGGTCAATTTCTTGGCAACATCGATGAAGCCCGGCCAGGTCGAGGTCAACTCGGCCACACTCTCCGGGTCCGAAGGCAGGCCGGCCTGCTCAAACAGGTCGCGTCGATAGAAGAAGGTTGCCGGGCCGATGTCCCAGGGGAAGGCGACGATGCGACCATCGGGCGTCGTGGCCTGCGTCCACTTGTATTCGACCATATCATCTTTGTACTGCCCGGCGTTGAACGGTTCGCTGCGCAGATCGACCAAGCCGCCCTTGGCGACAAACTTGTCGATGTTGTTGATCTCGATCATGGCGACATCCGGCGCGCCCGCGCCGGCGGCCAGCGAGGCCAGCAGCTTGTCGTGCTCTTCAGCGGTCGGCATCATCTGGATATCGACCTTGATGTCCGGGTGGGCCGCTTCAAAATCGGCCATGAACGACTCATACGCCACATCGGCCGCGGGCCATCCCCACACGGTGATGGTCGTCTGCGCCGGCTCCTGCGCCTGTCCGCTCGTGGTGCCGGCGTCGCCAGCCGGCGCACAAGCCGCCAGCAGAACTACCACCATTGCCAGCACGGCCAACAGGTTTAGCCCTTTTCTGCCTCGACTTGAACTTCGTTGTTGCATCTGAACTGACTCCTTTTTCCAAGTAATGAAGTTGTGTAAACGACCAAAGGGAACTGACGAAATGCGGCCGTTTTAGCACTCGCCGGTCCAAGCCAGACGACTGCCAAAACCGCTACAGTACCTCACACAGCACAGGCGTTGCTACCCAACGTGCAGGGGCGCTCTCACAAATACAATTTGGTTGACAGACAGGGAAAGAATGCTAAAATCAATGTAAAACGTTTTATACGAAAAGAGAGTACCATAAAAACGTTTTACATGTCAATAGGCTGGCTGAACTTTTCCAGTCGTTGATCGACCTCAATCTTCCGTGATGCAGGCGCATTCTATGTCTACCAGACAACCCGTTACTATCAACGATGTCGCCAGAGCGGCGCAGGTCTCCGTCAGCACGGTGTCGAATGTCCTGACCGGCAATCGACCAGTGGCGGCCAAGACGCGCCAGCAGGTGTTGCAGGTCGTGGAGGCGCTGGGCTTTCGCCCCAACCGGCTGGCGCGCGGGCTGGTCAGCCGCAGCAGCAAGACCATCGGGATTGTGGCGTCGGGGCTGGAGTACTTTGGCCCTTCGCGCACGCTGGTGGGGATGGAGCAGGAGGCCAGCGAGCGCGGCTATTCGTTGCTGCTCAGCCTGATCCACGATCCGGCCACTGAGGAGATCGAGCCAATCGTGACGGACCTGCTGGCGCATCAGGTGGATGGGATTATCTGGGCCATCCCCCAGATCGGCCACAACCGCACCTGGTGGTTGAATGGCGCCCACCCGCTGCCCATTCCGGTGGTTTTTCTGAACCATCAGACGTGGCCGGGGCTGGTCAGCGTGGATATTGACAACTGCTACGGCGCGCAATTGGCGACCACGCATCTGCTGGAGAGTGGCCGCCAGCAGATCGGGCTGATTGCCGGCCCGTCGACCTGGTATGCCGCCAACCAGCGCCAGAAAGGGTGGGCGTCCGCGCTGCAAGCGGCGGGCAAAGCCAGCGAACCGCGCCAGATCATGACGGGGGATTGGAGTCCGCAGAGCGGCGAGCAGGCATTTTATGCGCTGATGAAACGCTATCCAGAAATGGATGCCCTCTTTGTCAGCAACGACCAGATGGCGATCGGGGCCATGCGGGCGGCCAGCGATCTCAACCTGCGCATCCCGGAAGACATCGCCGTCGTCGGCTTTGACGACATCCCCGAAGCGGCTTTTACGCGCCCGCGGCTGACCACAGTGCGCCAGCAGGTGGTCGAACTGGGGCGGCTGGCAGTGACAGCGCTGCTGGAGTTGATTGACAGCAGCAATCAGCAGGAGGAGCAGCAGCACAACCGGCTGTTGCAGCCGTCGCTGATTGTGCGCGAGAGCAGCCAGCGCCTTCGCTGAACAGATGACGGCTCAAAAACAGCAAAAAAGAGGTGGAGAGGGTTGAATCCTCTCCACCTCCTGATTAGTCTGTTTACTGCCGCCGCTGCTCTACAGCGGCTACCGCACCGCTTCTGTGTCGGTCACTGGCAGCGTCTCCGTCACCCCTGCGGTTTCTGTCACCCCCGCGGTTTCTGTCACCCCCGCGGTTGCGGTCAGGGGCAAGGTATCTGTGACGGCGCCGATCTCAGACAGAGCCGCAGCCGCCGTCTCTGTCGCCGCGCTCGTCTCCGTCACCAGGACCGTCACGGTCACCGGCACTGTGACGGTGACCGGAACGACCACGGTCATCGGCACGGCAGCCGCCGGCGCCGTCGTGGTGATGGCGACTGTGCCCTCCGCCGGCATGGTGACTGTCATCCCATCGGTAGCCGTGACCACCTCTGCGCTGGTGACAGCCTCTGCGCTGGTGACAGCCTCCGTTGCGGTCACGGCTTCAGTGCCAGTCACGGCTTCAGCGCCAGTCACAGCAGCGCCGGCATCCACTGTCGCCGTCATTGCTTCGCCGGCGGCCGCTGTATCGGTGACGGTTGCACCCGCGGCGACCGTATCCGTCACAGCCGCCGCGGCCTCAAGTTCCGCCGCCGTGGCTTCAGCCTCCAGCGCGGCCGCCTCTTTCAGCTCCAGCTGGCCTGCTTGTAGAAAGTTCGCCCCAGCCCAGAAGACATAGCCAAAAAGAAAAACGCCCAGAATCGGGCCTAGAATCGCTATGAGTGGTCGCTTTTGTTCTTCCATGCTCAACTCCCTTGCCTGTGCAGAGGTTTGTATGGGTGGGTAAAGGTTGAACCGTTCAAAGGGTGATGAGCGTCTGTTGCTTTCATGGGCAGCGCCCTCGCAATTCGCCCCTCGCAACCCCTAGTTCACATCGCCGTGGCCGCGCCAAAAGTGCTCGATGCGGCTTCGCAACACGGGATAGGACGCCAATGTCGCGTCTTCAGCAAAAATTTTCTGCGCCGCCTCGCGCGCCAGAATGATGGTGGCCGTGTCGGTGAGATGGGCCACGCGCAGGTCCGGCAGACCGCTCTGGCGCGTGCCAAAGAAGTCGCCGGGGCCGCGCAGTTCCAGATCCTTTTCGGCCAGCACAAAACCGTCGTTGGTTTCCGTCAAGATGTCGAGCCGCGCGCGCGCGTCGGGCGACTCGGCGCGGCTGACGAGCGCGCAGTAGCTGGCCTGTTCGCCACGCCCGACGCGCCCGCGCAACTGATGAAGCTGGGCAAGTCCAAAGCGCTCCGCGTCTTCGATCAGCATCATCGTGGCATTCGGCACGTCGATGCCGACCTCGATGACCGTCGTGCTGACCAGCACCTGATGGCGGCCTTCGGCAAAATCGCGCATGACCTGGTCTTTTTCACCGCCGGTCAGACGACCGTGCAGCAACCCCAGGCTGATGTCGGGGAAGACCTCGCTTTGCAGGCGCTTGTGTTCGTCCACGGCCGCGCCCACGTCGAGCTTGTCGCTTTCTTCGACCAGCGGGTAGATGATATAAGCTTGGCGACTGGCCTCGACTTCGCGACGGATGAAGCTGTACAGCCGTTCGCGCTCCGCGGGCGTGAAACGTTTGGTCTTGACCGGCGTGCGTCCGGGCGGCATCTCGTCGATGCGGCTGACGTCCAGATCGCCATAGACCGTCAGGGCCAGGCTGCGCGGGATCGGCGTGGCGCTCATCACGAGCAGATGGGGCTGGTTGCTGCTGCGGGTGCGCAGCGCACCGCGCTGCTCGACGCCAAACCGATGCTGCTCATCCACGATGATCAGCCCCAGGTTGGCAAACTCGACGCCTTCCTGGATCAATGCCGTGGTGCCGACCACCATATCGACGCTGCCGTCGGCCAGCCCGGCCAACACCGCTTCACGCGTCTGGCCCGTGATGCGGCCGGTGAGCAGCGCCACGTTGACCGGCGCGCCATCGGGGCGCGTCAACTGGCCCAGCAACTGGCTGATGCCGCGATAATGTTGCTCCGCGAGAATCTGCGTCGGCGCCAGCATGGCCGACTGGTTGCCGTGCGTCACTGCCGCCCACATTGCCGCGGCGGCTACCGCGGTCTTGCCGCTGCCAACATCGCCCTGCACCAGCCGCGTCATCGGCGTGCTGCGCGCCAGGTCGAGCCGGATCTCATCAATAACGCGCTGTTGCGCGCCTGTCAAGGCAAAGGGCAGAATTTGCTGAAATTGTGCGAGGAGATCGTCGCTGAGCGGCAGCGGCGTGGCGATTTCCTGGCGTAGCGCCGCGCGCCGTTGTTGGACGCCAAGCTGAATGTAGAAAAGTTCCTCGAAGGCAAGCCGGCGCCGCGCGTCCTCCAGTTCCTGCTGACTTTCGGGGAAATGCATCTGCCACAGCGCGGTGGATAGCTCCAGCAGGTCATACTCCTCACGGATCGCCGCGGGCAGCGGGTCATCGAGCGAGGACGCATAGCCTTCGAGCACATCGTAAATCAGATTGCGCAGCCGGTTGTTGTTGACGCCTTCGGTCAGGCGATAGACCGGCGACAGACGCCCCGTGGCCACGCGTTCATCGTCAATATCCTCGAAAACGGGATTGTCCAGCGTCTTTTGCCCCATGTACAGGCCGACTTTGCCGCTAAAGCGCAGCGTCGTCCCGGGCTTGAGCTGTTTGATGATCCACTTATTCCACCAGGTCGCGTGCAGCGTCCCGGTCGAGTCGCCCAAAATGGCCTGCACCATGCTGCGGTTGACGCCGATCTTGCGCTCGCGCACATCCCAGAGGTTGGCGATGATCGTCACTTGCTCGCCGGGCTGTAATTGAGAGATCGTGCGCATCTGGCTGTAGTCGTCATGCCGGGAAGGCAGATGCCACAGCAGGTCGACAACCCGCGTGATGTCAAGGCGCGCCAGTTGCTCGGCGGTGGACTCGCCGACGCCGGACAATACAGTGACGCGCGCGTCCAGGTCGCTGGCATTGCGCCGCGCTTTCTGCTGCTGGCGGGCGATGCGCGCCTGCGCCTTGTGCGTCGCTTCCGGCGGCGGGATGGTCAACGCGTCTTCGTTATCTTGCGAAGTGTACACCGTGCCCAGACCCGGCGCGGGCGCTGACAAGGATACCTCCTCGGCAACGCTCGTCTCTGCAGCGATTTCTTCAACTTCGCCTTCCGGAATGGTGAGGGGCGGCAGGTCGCCGGCTTCGGCTTCGCTCGCTGTTTCACCGGCTTCGGCTGTGGCGAGCGGCGCATCGGGAGCGAGGGTGGCCACGAAATCATCGGACGCGGCGCGGCGCAGGGCAACGGCAATCTCGGCGCGTTCATCCTGCGCGGCCGCGCCGTAATCCTGCATCAGCTCGACCAAGGCGGCAATCTGGCGTTCGTCCAGACGTTCGTTGCGCGCATCATTGGCCCAGCGTTCGGCCATGGCCTGCAGGCCGCCGATCACGCCGCGGTTGCGCCACCCCTGTTTTTCTTCAAGATCCAGAATGCGCTCAAGGCGTGTAAGAACTGCCGCAGCCACTGCTCAGAATGTCCCTTCGTAAACAAGCACGCCCATTGTGTTGGGGCCAAGATAGATCGCCAGGCTGGGCGGGTACGGAACTTTGTGGATCGGCGTCTTGGGCAGAGCTTCCCGCAGCCGGCTGATCAACTCAGTGCGATGACCATCATAGCTGTGCTCAAAGATGCCAAGCTCTTGCACGACAGCAAATTCGGTGACAAACTCAGCCAATTTATCCAGCACCTCTTCCCGAGTTTGCACCTTTTCTTGCGTCATCAGTTGGCCGTCCTCCATCATTAGCATGGCCTTGATGCCGAGCATGGTGCCCAGCAGGCTTTGCGAAGAGCCGAGCGCGGCGCTGCGCTCCAGATAATGCAGGCTTTCGCTGAAGCCGGCAAAGTAGAGATGCGGAATTGCGCCGTTAACCACGCGGGCCACTTCATTGACTGGCGCGCCAGCTTCGGCGGCTTCGGCGGCCATCCTTACCAAAAGCCCCAGCCCAAAGGAGATGCTTTGGCTGTCAATAACGCGGATCGTGAAGCGCCCGCGCAACATTTCCGCGGCCTTGCGCGCGGTTGCCCACATCGGGCTGAGCGCGCTGCTGGTATGGATGCAGACGATCTGCTCGCCTTCGCCGGAGGCATGGAAGATATCCAGAAAAGCGTTGAGATTGGGCGCCTGCACCTCGGGCAGGCGCGAAATGCCGAGATTTTGCGCTTCGTGCATTTTCTCAAAGAGTTCTTCCGTGCTGAAATCCGCGTCCTCTTCAAAGAAAGAGCCGCCAACCTTGATGCGATGGGGGATCACGGCGATCCCATATTTTTCAACGACGTCTGGGGGCAAGAACGCGTTGCTGTCTGTGATGATCCGTACTTTGCTCATGCTCATCAATGCGCGAGATTATTCGACTGATAAAATATAATGGTAATGTGGCTGTCCACCGTACGCTAATTCTATATCTGGTTCAGGATACTCTTGGCGCACGGTTTCGGCAAAATCTTGTGCAGCTACTTGAGCTACAAAGTCACCATAATAGATGGTGACCAGGGTGGCGTCGTGCGCTTGCATCTGCTGCAAAAGCGCAAGCGTCACGTCGGCCAGGCTGTCCCCGCAACTGACTAATTTGCCGTTGTGCAGGCCGATAATGTCGCCCTGGTGGACTTGCACGCCATCCACCGCGGCGCTGCGCACTGCCTGCGTCACCTCGCCCGTCTGCACATCGTCCAGATGCACCTTCATCTGCGCGGCCAGTTCGTCGATGGCGGTGAGCGCAGGGTCATACGCGGTGAGTGCGGCCACGCCTTGCGGCACGGTGCGCGTGGGAACAACCGTTACTTGGTAGGCGCGCTCGTCCTTAGCCAGCACCTTGACGGCTTGCTGCGCGGCCATCAGAATGTTGCTGTTATTGGGCAGGATGATGGCCTGGCGCATGGGCAGCTTGCGCACGGCCTCAGCGATTTCGGCCACGCTGGGATTCATGCTCTGGCCGCCCTCAACCAGGCCGTGTGCGCCAAGCTGCTGGAAGATCTCCGCAAACCCAGGTCCAGGCGTGACTGCAATCACGCCGATGGCGACGTCGTCGAGCGTTGCCCTGGCGCCAGATTCTACGGCGCCAGATTCTACGGTGTCAGATTCTACGGTGTCAGATTCTACGGTGCTGGACTTCGCAGCAGCCAGATCGAGCGAAAACAAGGAGGGAGCGGCATACCCATTGGTGGGTGTACAGGTGGTGGGTGTACAGGTGGTGGGCGGGCTGGCTGCTGCTGCCCCCTGTTGCATGGCGGCTGCCATGTCATCCATATTTTCGACCACTACATCGGTGATAAAGCCAGTCGTCACGCCATAGGAGAGCGCCACGCCGGGGTCGAAGACATGCACGTGCACCTTGACGAGGTGTTCATCGCCCTCGACCAAAGGGTAGTCCCCCAGCGCCGCGATGTCGGTCGCGATCTCCGTCACCGGTTTATTGGGCTGCTCGATGAGATACTGAACGTCAAAACCCCATTGACGAGGTGGCAGCGAGCGATAGCCTTTGCGCTCCTGACGTTCAAAGCGCGCTTCGACGGCCTGACTTGATGCGGGCGCGCCCGCATTTTCCACCGGCTGGCCGGTGAGCGCACGATACATGCCCTCGAAGACAAAGAAAAGCCCCTTGCCGCCCGAATCGACGACGCCGGCCTGCTTGAGCACCGGCAGCAGTTCTGGCGTGTGACGCACGGACGCGTCGGCTGCTGCGACGATCTGCGCCAGAAATTCACGCAGGTCGCGCGTTTTCTGCGCGGCGACCTCCGCGGCCAGACCAATCTCGCGCGCCACCGTGAGGATTGTGCCTTCCACCGGCGCGGGCACGGCCGCGTAGGCAGTCTCGGCCGCCGTGCGCAGAGCAAGCGCCAGGTCGTGCGTGTTAAGGGTGGATTTTTCGCGCAGTTCCTGGCTGAACCCGTGCAAAATCTGGCCCAGGATAACGCCTGAATTGCCGCGCGAACCCTGATGCGCGCCTTCGGCGGCCGCCTCGGCCACATCACCGACAGTTGTGTGGCTGCGGCTGCGGATAGCGACCCACGCTGATTTGATCGTCAGCAGCATGTTGGTGCCGGTGTCGCCGTCGGGTACGGGAAAGACGTTCAGCCGGTTGACTAACTCGTAATTGGAAGCGAGCCACGTATAGGCAGCCTGAAACAGGGATTGCAGATCGTGGGCGTCGAGGGTCGTGACCGGTTGATCATCCGGGTATTTTCCATACAATCCCGGCGCGGCGGATGGCGTCGCGTCGGATTGGATCAGATGGAGCTCGGCGCTTGACCGCGCGTCGCGTTGTGTGTCCATAAAAACTCCTTGGGTGGCGACCACGCTTTGTCAGCAGACGTCGCATCGGACGCACCAATGTGCATCACTCTATATTATAAACACCATAAGTCGCCGAAGGATTCAGATTTTCACCGGCGCAAACACCATTGCAAACAAAGTGCAAACATGTAGAACTCAATTTATCCCAGCGCCCGTTTGTTTTGACAGGGCAGCCCGCTTGTGCTACTCTTCGAACGTTGTGCAGAAATCATACCCGTGGCTGTTGTTTATGCAGATAGCCTGGGTTTCGCAGGAATGGAGGATAGCAATAATGGCAAAATGTCAACAGTGTGGCAAAGGGCCGCAGTTTGGAAACAATCGCCCCTGGTCCAAGAAAGCCACGCGTCGCCACTGGGATGTCAATATTCAGAAGGTGACGATCATGGAAGAAGGCAAGCCCGTGTCAAAGCGGCTGTGCACGGCCTGTCTCAAGACGGCCACCAAATCTTAAGCAAGCCTGAAGCCGTCAAGGCTTAGGGGTGTGACGGCTAAACTTAGTTAACCGTTTTCCGTCCTGCCTGCACAAAATCAATAAGCCTTCCCCAGACGCCGATCTCAAATTGAGATCGGCGTCTTTTTGCAGCCCCTGAGCGAATCCCCCAGTCAGCTAAAAGTCATCCACAGATCGCGCAGATTTCACAGATAGCGTTACTTGCCAGGCCACGGATAAGGCGGATTCAGCGGATCAACACGGATTTTATCTGTCAGAATCTGCTCAATCCGCCTCATCCGCGGTCTGTTTTTGCGATCGCCGCGCGCCGTAGTTGCCCGCAGCCAGCGTTGATTTCAATGCCGCGGCGCAGTCGCACCGTCGTGGGAACGCCCGTGTCGCGCAGAATCTGAGCGAAGCGAGCGGTCGCTTCGTTGCTGGTTGGCTGAAAGGGGCTGTCCGGGATGGGGTTGAGCGGAATCAGGTTGACGTGGCAGAGGATGTCTTGCAGCTTTCCCGCCATTTCCTGCGCCAATTCCGGCGTGTCGTTGATGCCGGCCATCAGCGCATACTCGAAGGTGACGCGGCGATTGGTCTTAGCGACATAGCGACGCACCGCGGCCAGCACTTCGTCCACCGGATACCCCTTGTTGATCGGCACTAACTGCGTGCGCAACGCGTCGTTCGGTGCGTGCAGGCTGACGGCCAAGCCAATCTGAAGCCGCTCGTCGGCCATGCGGTCGATCATGGGGGCCAGCCCCACCGTGCTCAGCGTGATGTGGCGAGCGCCCAGGCCAAAGGCGTCAGGCGCGGTGAGGCGGTGCAGCGCGGTCCAGACATTGGCGTAGTTGTGCAGCGGCTCGCCCATGCCCATCAACACAATATTGGTGACGGTCGTTGGTCGTGCCGCGCTGGTGTCGGGAGGCAGCGACGCATCGGCCAGATAGCGGGCAAAATAGAGCACCTGCGCCACAATCTCGCCTGGGGTAAGGTTGCGCGCCAGCCCACCCTGCGCGGTTGCACAAAACGTGCATCCCATTGCACAGCCCGCCTGGCTGGAGATGCAGAGCGTGCGCCGCGCGTCGTAGAGCATCAGCACCGCTTCGATGGTCTGGCCATCATGCAATTGAAAGAGCGTTTTCACCGTATCGCGGTCGTGCGAGACCATCTCCGTGACCAGGGTCAATGGCGTCACCGTGGCGGTCGCGGCCAGTTGCGCACGCAGGTCTTTAGGCAGATTGCTCATCGTCTCGAAATCGCCCGCGCAGCGTTTGTAAATCCAGTCCCACACCTGACGTGCGCGAAAAGCCGGCTGGCCTAGTTCAGCCAGGAAATCCGCCAGCGCCGCCTGATCCATATCCAGCAAGGATCGGCGCGGCGGCGTCGCGACTGGAAGCGCGATGGGCGTCCTTGTCGTCACGGTTGGTGCTCACGCTTGAATTGTGCTGTCACAATGGATCCACCCTCCATACTTCATGAAATACGCGCCCCCGTCCAGAGGCGACGAAAACTGCCCACCTAAACGCGCTGCGATTATACTCTGGCAGGCAGGAAGCGACAACCGGCGGCGCTATCCATCTGCAACCGTATCCCGGATCACTGGCAATCCCAGAATGCATCTGGTACAATGCCTGCACTGAAAATGCACAGGAGGCATCGATGAATGCAAATTGGAGCAGGAACGCGTTCGTCTACTTGTTGATTATCGTAGCGGCCGCAACGCTCTTTATTAACATCTACCAACCCGGCGACGCGCCGCAACAAATCAGCCTGACACAGCTTGCCACCAAGATCAAGGCAGGCGAAGTCGACACCGTAATTGTGCGCGACGACGAGCTGCGCATCATGGTCGAAGGCAGCGACGTCGCGATCGTGTCGCGGCGCGAGGGCAAAGTACCGCTCACGCAGACGCTGGCCGGCCTGGGCGTCGAACCCGAAAAACTGGCTGCGGTCAATATCAAGTACGAAGCGCCTGGCAACGCGACCAACTGGCTCTCTTTGCTGGTCAACCTGCTGCCGCTGGTTTTTATCGGCGCGCTTTTCTTTATTTTGTTCCGCCAGACGCAGGGCAGCAACAATCAGGCGCTTTCGTTTGGCAAGAGCAAGGCGCGCGTCTTCACCGGCGACAAACCAACGGTGAAGTTCGATGATGTCGCCGGCGCGGACGAAGCCAAGGAAGAACTGAAAGAGGTGGTTGAATTCCTCAAGGAGCCGCAGAAATTTGCGGCGCTCGGCGCGCGCATTCCCAAGGGTGTGTTGCTGGTCGGCCCCCCTGGCACCGGCAAGACCTTGATGGCCAAGGCGGTTTCGGGCGAGGCGGGCACGCCGTTTTTCAGTATTTCCGGCTCCGAATTTGTCGAGATGTTTGTCGGCGTCGGCGCCAGCCGCGTGCGCGATCTGTTTGAGCAGGCCAAGCGCAACAGCCCTTGCATTATTTTTATCGACGAAATCGACGCGGTGGGTCGCTATCGCGGCACCGGGCTGGGTGGCTCGCACGACGAACGCGAACAGACGCTCAACCAGATTCTGGTTGAAATGGACGGCTTTGGCACCGACACCAATGTCATCTTGATCGCGGCCACCAACCGGCCCGATATTCTGGACCCGGCGCTGCTGCGTCCGGGTCGCTTCGACCGCCGCGTCACGATGGATCGCCCCGACGTTGTGGGGCGTCACGCCATTCTGGATGTGCATGTCAAGGGCAAGCCAGTTGAGCCAAATATCGATCTGGAAATGATCGCACGCCAGACCCCGGGGTTCGTTGGCGCGGACCTGGAGAATGTCGTCAACGAGGCCGCAATCCTGGCTGCACGGCGCAACAAGCGCGCTATCGGCATGTTGGAGTTGCAAGAGGCTGTCGAGCGCGTGGGCATGGGCGGCCCTGAACGGCGCAGCCGGCTGATGACGCCGCAGGAGAAGAAGGTCGTCGCCTACCACGAAGCGGGTCATGCCGTGGTCGCACGTCTTTGCAAACATTCGGACCCGGTGCAGAAGGTGACAATTGTGCCGCGCGGCAGCGCGGGCGGTTATGTCTGGCGCGTGGCGGAAAAGGATCGGCTGATGGCGAAGCGCTCCTATTTCCTCGACAACATTGCCGTGGCGCTGGGCGGTCGCGTCGCCGAGGAGCTGGTCTTTGGCGACATCTCCAATGGCGCGGCGATGGATATCCAGCAGCTCACGCAGATGGCGCGTGCGATGGTGACCAAGTATGGCATGAGCGAAAAAATGGGGCCGCTACAGTTTGGCCAGCAGGACGAAATGGTCTTCCTGGGAAGGGACCTAGCCGCGCAGCGCGATTACAGCGAAGAAGTGGCCGAGGAGATCGACGCCGAGGTGCACAAGTTGGTCGATACCGCGCTTGCGCGCGTGCGCAAGTTGCTGTCGGAGAATCTCACCTTGCTGCACGGCGTCGCCAATGCGTTGCTTGAGCGCGAAACGCTCAACGCCGAAGAGTTCGAGGAACTTTTTGCGGTGGCTTAGATGTGGTTGCAGGTCAAACGCACCAAAAACCGAGTTTCTTAAAGAAACTCGGTTTTTTCGTCTCATCCACGCGTCACCAGGATCACGCCGGCGACGATGACAAAGACGCCGGCCCAACGCATCGCACTCACCTGTTCGCCAAGCAGCAGGGCGCTCACGAGCGTGATCAGCACATAACCCATGCTCAGCGCCGGATACGCATAGCTCAGCTCGACCCGGCTGAGCAGCACCAGCCAGAAGATCGTGCTGAAGCCATAGGAGGCCACGCCCGCCAGCACGTAAGGATTCATGATCGCTTTGGTCAGACTCTCGACCAACAGGTTCAAATCGCCGCTGATGGCGCCGACGCTGCTCATGCCGCGCTTCATCATCAACTGGCCGAAGACGTTGAGCGAGACGGTCACCAGCAGCAGGATCAACTGTTTCATGCTTTCGCTCCAGAATGATTTGTCGAGATTAGCGTCGCTGCTTGCGTGGACAGCGCACGCAACGCAAAGCATTCTACCCGCACGCCTGCTGTTCGGAGAAGTTTATGCACTCATCTTGCGCAGCCGTCCCAAGCAGCGCTTCCTGACCCATGACTTTGACCCAAAGGCGCAGAATCAGATTACGTCCCCGGCACGCCGCACCGCATATTTGGCTGGTGAATTCACCTGCGGCGTGCCGGGGACGTTGTCTGCGGTAGCACTAGGAATTCTTCTCTGCGAGCCTCTGCGCTCTCCGCATCTCTGCGTCAGAATGTCTATCTCGAAATGAGTTTTCCATGCAACGCATCGTTGTGATCGGCACGACCGGGTCGGGCAAGAGCACGCTGGCTGCACAACTGGCCGCAATCCTGCACTGCCCCTTTGTCGAGCCGGACGCGCTCTTCTGGGGGCCGCAGTGGACGCCGGTCCCGCGCGAAACTTTTCGCCAGCAGGTGAGCGAGGCGCTGGCCGGCGACGCCTGGACCGTGGGTGGCAACTACAGCGTCGCCCGCGACCTGATCTGGGCGCGCGCGGACACGCTGGTCTGGCTCGACTACCCGCTGCCGCTGGTGCTGTGGCGGCTGGGCCAGCGCACGCTGCGGCGCATTGTCACGCAGGAAGCGCTGTGGGGCGGCAACGTCGAGACGTGGCGCGGCCAGTTCGCCAGCCGCGATTCGCTTTTCCTCTTTGCGCTCAAGACCCACTACCGCCGCCGTCGCGAGCTGCCGGCCCTGCTGGCGCAGCCGGAAAACGCGCATCTGCATATGCTGCACTTTCGCACGCCGCGCGCGGCGCAAGAATGGGTGGACGTCTTTGCGCGCCAGCGAGCTGCTCCTGTGGCGACACAGCATCAACCAAGCCGCTCGTAAATTCGGTTTTTCCTCTATTCCGCGTCCAAATCCTGTCGCCATTTGTAGCGCGGCGCCACCGGCTTTGAAACTTGCTGTTGGCCCGGCGCAAGGTCGCATGTGGCCAGCACAGCAAAGCTGGCTGGGAATTCAGGCGTCATCATTACCATTATGGGTAGTGGCTAAAGTGAATTTTACCGTACCCGCAGCAGCCGCAGCACCCGCTCGTGCATGATGGCATAATCAATTACCACCGCGGCCAGAAAGAGCATGGCCCATGCCGGCTGGCCTGCGAGGTAGAGCATCCCGATCGCCAGCGCAAAGACAGTCCATTCGAGCAGCAGCCGCAGCGGGCCAGGAATTGCCACGGTCGCCGCGCCGGGATCGTTGGGCACGCGAAAGATTCCCCAAACGGCTGCGGCGGCCACGGGCAAGGCAATGCCGAGCAGCAGCCGCACCCAGAGCGAGTCTCCCAGCCGGAAGCCGGCAAAAACCATTGCCGCCAACGCGCATAATTCCAAGATAAAATGGAGCCCTAAGCCCATCGCGAGCAGCGACATCGTTTCTCTCCTAAAAGCAATACAGGACATGCATAATAGAACAGCTTGCTTGCCCACAGCAACTCCGCGCCAATCCGCGTCATGCGCGTTCGATCTCCGCCTCTCGTTCCAGCCCCGCCACCGTCATCGCCACCAGCCAGCCAAAACTCTCGTTCAGGTCAAGCGGGATGCCAAAGCCGCCCGCGTTCTCCAGGGTGGCAAAGCCGTGCACTTGGCTGGCGCTTATCTGCACGGGTGGAAGCTGCGAGGCCGAGTTTTTCAAACAACTCAACTTCTCGAGCGTAACCTACAAAGGTGCATGCAAATGTATCTGCCCCTTGTGCATTCGGTAGAGATGAATGCGCCGCCGGGGTGATATGCTGGGGAAACGAAGCAGACGCTGTTGCGGCAAGAAAGGGATTTGATTGAGCAGACAAACAATTCAGCGAATCGTAAGCGGCTGTCTGCTGGCGCTGCTGCTGGCATGGCCCGCTATGCTGCACGCCCAGGAAGCGACGCCGCCGGCAAAAGCTCCGGCCAGCGCGAACGAAGAGACGCAGGCCCCGGATCAGGTGGCCGTTGAGCCGACCGCGCAGGATGCCCAGATCGCCAAGCGGCTGACCAGCATCCTGGAAGCCACGGGCTGGTTTGCCAATCCGATGGTGGCGGTGCGCGACGGCGTTGTGTTTCTTGATGGCGAGTCAGGCACCAAGGATCAGCGTGAATGGGCCAGCAACCTGGCGCGCAATACGCAGGATGTGGTGGCAGTCGTCAATCGTATCGAAGTGACGCCGCGCTCAGTCTGGGATTTTTCCCCTGCGGCTGTCGAGTTGCGCTCATTGTGGCGCAGTGCGTTGCTGGCAATTCCCTTCCTCATCTTTGGCGCCATTGTGCTACTCTTCTCCTGGTGGCTGATGGAGCTGATTGCGCGGCTACTCAACCGCTTTTTCCGCACTCGCACCACTTCTCCCCTGCTTGCCTCGGTTGCCGCGCGCACCATTGCCATTCCTGTGTTTTTGCTGGGCCTTTATCTTGTACTGCAAGTTGCAGGATTGACGCGCCTGGCCTTGACGCTCTTAGGCGGCACCGGCATTGTCGGTATCGTGCTCGGTTTTGCATTTCGCGACATCGCGGAAAACTTTCTTGCCAGTTTGCTGCTCAGTTTACGCCAGCCATTTGATCGCGATGATCTGATCGAGGTGGCCGATCAGACAGGCATTGTGCAACAGATGAACACCCGCAGCACGGTGTTGATGACGCTCGACGGCAACCACGTGCAGATTCCCAATGCCGTGATCTTCAAAAGCACGATTACGAACTTCACCGCCAATCCCAACCGCCGCTCCGACTTCATCATCGGCATCGGCTATGATGACCCGATCCTGCAAGCGCAGCAGATCATCGCCGCGGTGCTCGGCGAGCACCCGACGGTGTTGCAGACGCCCGAACCGCTGGTGCTGGTCGATCAACTGGCCGCGGCAACGGTCAATTTGCGCGTCTATTTCTGGTATGATGCGACGCAGTACGCGCCGATCAAGATCAAGTCGTCGCTGTTGCGGCTCATCAAGCGCGCGCTCCAAGATGCGCAGATTTCGATGCCGGACGAAGCGCGTGAGGTCATCTTCCCCAGCGGCGTGCCGATCATTGCTATGGGACAGGACTCGCCACAGGTGTTGCAGCCGCAACAAGTGACGCCAGCCAGGCCGCAATCATCCCCGCGAGATGGCGCGGCCAAACAGGAGCCAGTCAGTTCCAGCGCGGAAGGCGATCTGCGCGTTGACGAGCAGGAGATGCGCGCGCAGGCGCAGCAATCGCGCATCCTTGAAGAAGGCGAGGATCTGCTCAACACACGCTGACCTCTCATTTTTGTCGTGGCGGTGATATACTCTGCTGATGGCTTGCCGCGGGTTGTAAATATGCAGTTGCGACAAAGGTGAATTTAATGTCCCGATTTTCTCTGCCTGTAAAAATTGGTCTTGGCTTTGCGGCCGCCGGCCTGTTGTTGACGCTCGTGGGCGTCGGCCGCGGCCAGACGCCGCTGGCGCCGCTGAACATCGCCATTGCCCTGCTGATCGGCGGGGGCGTCTGGTTTGTCGTGGCGTGGGCTGTTGCGTCCGCGGCGGTGGATGTGGAAGAGGATGTGAAAGTGGGAGATTGAGGGATTAAGAGATTGGAGATTGGAGATTGGAGATGCGAGATCTGCTGTCAACCAGTCTCTTAATCTCCAATCTCTGTCTTTCACTCAATCACTGTCTTTCACTCAATCACTGTCTTTCGCTCAATCACTTTCTTTCGCTCAATCACTGTCTTTCACTCAATCACTGTCTTTCACTCAATCACTGTCTGACTCTGCTCGTGCATATACAGCGGAAGTGAGTAGAGACCGCCAACGCCTTTGCCACTCATGCCGGAGCCTTTCCAGCCGCCAAAGGCCTGGATGCCCGGCCAGGCGCCTGTGGTGGCGCCGGAGCGCCGGTTGGCGTAGACCGTGCCCGCTTCGATGTTGCTCAGGAACCAACGAATCTCTGCTTCGTCTTCGCTGAAGAAGCCAGCCGTCAGCCCATATATGGTGTCGTTCGCCTTCGTCATGCCCTCTTCCAAGCTCTTGACCTTGCCCACATACAAAATAGGCAGGAACAATTCTTGCTTGACCAGCTCGTGGTCGTCGGGCAGATCGCTGATAATCGCCGGTTCAACATAATAGCCGCGGCTGAGATCGCCCTCGGTCAGGGTGGCGCCGCCATAGAGCACGTGCCCGTCGCGGCGTGCGATCTCGACAAAGCGCTGATAGTCCTCATACGCGTTCTTATCGATCACCGTGCCCATAAACGCCTGGCGCGTCGTCGGGTTGCCGACTTTGAGCGCGGCGCTCTTTTCGACCAGCAGGGCGACAAATTGGTCGTAGACTTTCTCCTCGACGTAGACGCGCGAACACGCGGAGCACTTCTGCCCATCCAGCCCAAACGCCGAGCGGGCGACGCCAGTGGCTGCCTTGTCCAGATCGGCGTGGCGCGAGACGATGGTCGGGTTCTTGCCACCCATTTCGATGATCGCCGGCTTGGGATAGCGGCCATTGAGCGCGTTGCGCGCCACCTGCATGCCGACGTCGTAGGAGCCGGTGAAGGTCCAGCCGGCAATGTCGGGATTGTCCTGCAACTCCTGGCCCACGGTGCGCCCCGGGCCGCTGACATAGTTAAAGACGCCCACGGGCAGGCCGGCTTCGGCAAAGAGCTCCGCTGTCTTCCAGCCGGTGTAAAGCGTCGAGGATGCGCCCTTGAAAACTACGGTGTTGCCCGTGATGAGCGCTGCACAGATCGGGGCGCCTGACAGCGCCATGGGAAAGTTAAAGGGAGAGATCACAACCCACACGCCGTATGGCTTGAGCACGCTTGTGTTGGTTTCATTGTCGCTGAGCTTGCCCAGTTCGTTGATATAACCGTGGTTCTTTTCCAGCGCATCAGCATAATAGCGCAGCAGATCGGCCGTCTCCTCCACCTCGCCCAATGCTTCGAGCCGGCTCTTGCCGACTTCCATCACCATAATCGCCGAAAGTTCGAGGCTGTTCTCGCTGATCTTTTCGGCGACGCGACGCATGAGCGCGACGCGCTCTTGCCAGGGCGTGGCCGCCCAGCCTTTGAACGCCTTTTTAGCCGCAGCCACAGCAGCACGTGCATGCTCCTTCGTGCCTTTCTGCGCGGTGCAAAGATGGACGCGTGTATCGACCGGGCTGTAGGCAATTGTCTTCTCGCTGGCAAGAACCTTCTCGCCGTTGATGAACATGGGCGTCTCCACCCCCAGCATCGACGATCTCACCTTGTCGAAGGCCTCATCGAAGGCGGACTGTAACTCTTCGTTATCAGCCGACATGGTAGCGTAGGTAATTTTCATTTTGAGCGCCATAACTCTCTCCTTTGAGCACTTTCTGAACAACTGTGTGGGAATATGCGGCGGCCCTGGCAAGCAGGGTGAAGGACTCAATTACGCATACGTTACACGATCTGCAAATCCGCGGCAAACGGCTCTCTGCCCCTTTGCGCCAAGCTGCTATTCTAGGCATGTTTGAAGCGCCATACAGCGACGCCAAAAGCTCCGAATGCAATGGCGAGCAAGGCGCTCAGGTTGGGCAAAATGCTGGACAGATCGCCGTGCAGCGCGGTCACGTTGAGAAAGCCCTGGATGGCCCAATAGTGCGGCGTCAGCTGGGACAGCCCAGGCGCCTGGATGCTTGGGAAGAGCGCGCCGCTCACCGCGGCCATCGTCAGCGTGAGCAGCGCAGGAATGCTGTTTGCCTGCCCCTCGGAGCGCACAAGTACGGAGACCAATATGCCTAATCCACCAACGGACAGACCTGTCGCGACAATCAGCAAACCAAGCGCCAGCGGCGCCTCACCGAGATCGTAGTCAAAGAGCAATGTGCTGGCTGCAAACACGAGCACGATCTGCAGCATGGCGATCAGGCTGTAGGGCAGTAGCTTGCCGAGCAGAAACGGGATGCGTCCGATGGGCAGGCTGAAGACCCGGCGCAGCGTGCCGCTGATGCGCTCCTGAAAGACGGTTTCCGCCATGAGCCCCATGAGGAAGAAGGCGAAGAAGACGCTGTAGCCGGGCACAAGATAGTCAAAGAGAGTCGGCGCCTGGCGCGGGGCGGCGTCGGTGGCGGGCTGCACGTCAATGCGCACCAGCGGGTTGTCGATGGCATCCTGCACTTGGCTGGAGACGACGCCCTTGATGGCAGCGGCGAGAAACTTTGTCACCGCGGGCAGGTCGATGCCAGCTTCCTGCAAGTCGGCTGCGGTGAAGCCAAACGCGTCGGGGGCGGTGTTGAACGCGTTTCTGACCCCGCGCTCGACTTCGGCATCGATCAGCAGTGGCGCGGTGGCCGCCTGCACCTGCCCCAGCACGATGCCCGCCGTCTGTTCACGCGCCGGATCGACGATCACCTCGACCCTGCCGCCGGCGTCAGTAAGCACCGCCTGGCTGAAGCCCGCCGGGATCACGACCGCGGCCATGCGCTGGCCTTCCCCCACCAGGCGATCCGCTTCGACGCGGCTGGGCAGCATCTCAAAGGCCAGCGTTGGCTCGTCGCGCAGCGCGTTGACCACTTGCCTGCCCAGTCGTCCTTCATCCTCGTTAACCAGGTAGATCGCCACGGTGGGCGCGCCCGTATTCCCGAAGGTGGCGCCCATCACGGCAATAAAGATGATCGGCGTCAGAAAAACCAGCAGCCACTGGCCGCGATACTCCGCGGCCAGTTTGATTTCCTTGCGCGTCATGGCCCAAATCTGCCGGAACATGGATCACCCTTCCCAATCGAACTTTCGCACGGCCAGCCCAAAGAAGATCGCGGCAAAGCCGAGCAGCACCCCGATCTCCGGCAACACAGCGCCAAAGCCCATGCCGCGCGTGATGAGGTCCTGATAGCCTTGCATCGCCCAGGTCTGCGGCAGCGCGATGTTGATCGTGCGCAGGAAGGGGGGCAGCCAGTCCGCCGGAAACGCGCAGCCCGCAATGAGCGCGCCTACGATCAGCATGATGGTGAGGCCGCGTTCGATGCGATAGGCGGCCGCGGCCAGACCGATGCAGACCGCCGACAGCACGACCGCAATGGTCAGCACGACGAGCGCTCCAGGGGCGTTGCCCAGGGTCAGGCCAAAGAAAATCGCGCCGACTGCAAACATCGCCGCCACTTGCAGCACGCCGATCACCAGCGCGGAGAGGATCTTTCCCGCCAGCAACGCGCTCTTGGACATTGGCGTCACCAGCAGGCGGCGCAGCACGCCGGTGTTGCGCTCCAGTTGCACCGAGGCGACCACCGTGCCGATCAGAAAATAGATGAACATCACCGTATAGCCTGGAATGGTCTGCTGTAGCGTGTTCGGCTGCGTGGTGATACGCACGGCGCCAGGCTGAACAGAGACCACGGCGATTGCGGGCGCCAGGGTTGGCGCGGCTGGCGGGGCGTCGCCGCCGTTCGACGCACGGATGTTCGTCTGGATTTCTTCCGGCGCCAGGTCAAGGAGGTCGCCAAATTGCTCCAGCCCGTTGAGCAACTGCTGCTCGATCGAGACGCGCATCGCGCCGCCGGTAAGAACGCCTTCAACCAGTTGGCGCTCGGCCGAGTTGCGCGACGGGTTGTAGAGCAGCGTCACCGAAATGCTTTCACCGGCGTCGATGGCGTTGCTGAAGCCTGCCGGAATCACCACGGCAGCCGTGCGCCAGTCCAAGGCGACGCGCGCGCGTGCGGTGACTTCGTCGCAGGATGGCCCGGTCGTGGCACAAATGGCCTGCACTTCGGCGCTGAAGGCGGCAGCGTCTGCGCGCGTGAGATTGTGCTCCAGCGTATAGCTTTCCGCCAGCGAGTCGAGCAAGGTCTGCGCGTGTTCGCCCGGTTGGCCGCCGGTCACATCGAAGTTCGCCACCGGCAGGCCGGGCTTGCGATCCTCGGTGAGGTTGTAGCCGTTGGCCGGAAACGCCAGGCAAATCGGCAGGATAAAGGCCAGCGGCATCAAAAAGAGCGACGCCATCTCGCCCCGGTCGCGCAGCAGTAATTTGAGATCCTTGAGCCAGACCGCAAGGATATGCATGATCAATCTCTCAGACTCTTCCCTGTAAGATTTAGAAACACCGTCTCCAGATTTGGCTCCAGCAGGTCAAGCGACAGGATTTCAACGTCGGCCTCGTTGCAGTAGTGCAGCACCTGGAGCAGCGCGTCATTGTTGTGGCTGGCCTCGATCTTCAGGACTGCCTTGCTGTTGGCCTGCACAGGCATCACCACTTCTGCGGGCCGGCTGGCGGCGCTCTTCATGGTGCTCTCGGTCGCGAAGGTGGCCGAACGCACCGCGGGCAAGGCTTCGATCGCGGCGCGCGCCGCCTCGTCCATTGTCGCCAGCCCAAGTTGGATGATGCCGCCGCCCAGCGCTGCGATCAGCCGGCGCGGCGTGTCCAGGGCGATCAGCTTGCCGCGATCGATGATGCCCACGCGGTGGCAGAGGCGCTCGGCTTCCTCCATATAGTGCGTCGTATAGAGGATGCTCATGCCCTGCTCGCGGTTGAGCCGCGCCACGCTCTCGAAGATATGGTTGCGGCTTTGCGGGTCAACGCCAACGGTCGGTTCGTCGAGAAAGAGCAGGCGCGGGTGGTTGACCAGACCCGCGGCGAGGTTGATGCGGCGTTTCATGCCGCCGGAATAAGTCTGCACCCGGTCATTGGCGCGCTCCTGCATGCCAACGTAGCCGAGCACTTCATCGACGCGCGTCTGTAAGCCTTTGCCGCGCAGTCCGTAGAGTTCGCCAAAGAAGCGCACGTTTTCACGCCCGCTGAGGGTCGGGTAGAGCGCCAAATCCTGCGGCACAACACCGATGATCTGCTTGACCTTGGCCAAATTGTGCACGACATCCAGCCCGCCAATGGCGGCGCCGCCGCTGGTGGGGGGAAAGAGGCCGGAGAGGATGGCGATCGCCGTGCTCTTCCCCGCACCGTTGGGGCCAAGCAGGCCAAAGATTTCGCCTTCTTCAACGGCAAAACTGACATCGTTCACGGCGGTCAGCGCGCCATACTGCTTGACAAGATGGTTGGCTTCCAGGATATAACCGGGCATGGCCTAGGCTCCTGAAGATCATATATTGGGTGATGACAGTCTCCATCCTACACCTGAACTCCTGCACGCACCAACGCCGCACGCCCGCGCCATGCGATGTCGCCATCGGTTTCAAGTTCCCCCCCGACGCCGACTATAATGGCAGAGCATCTGTATTCATTCTATGCATGTCTTCTGCAAAAATCTACATGGGAAAGATGTCAAACCTGTATGACAGAGCTATATAGCGCACTTACTCGCGTCCGCGCCGCCTTCTTCGATATGGACGGCGTCATCTATGTCGGCAGCCGACCACTGCCGGGCGTGCAGGAATTGCTCGACTATCTCGACGCTTCTGGCCGGCGTTGGATGCTGGTCACCAACAATGCCGCGCTGACCTCGCAGCAGTTCAGCGACAAGGTGGCGGCGATGGGGCTGCGCGTGCCGCCTGCGCGCATTCTGGGCAGCGCCGAAGCCACGGCAAGTTGGCTGCGCCATCAAGTCGACAAAGGCTGGCCAGAGGGCAAGGTGATCATCATGGGACAGGAAGGGCTGCGCAGCGCGTTGCTCGACGCGGGGTTCGAGCTGACGACCGATCCCTTTGCCGCCGACTATGCGGTGTCAGGCGCCAACTTTCAATTGACCTACCGCGAGCTGGCGGACGTAGCGCTGGCGATCCGCAACGGCGCGCGCTTTATCGGCACCAACAGCGACCGCACCTATCCCACCGAGCGAGGGCAGGAGCCAGGCGCCGGCAGCGTGTTGGCGCTCTTCACCGCGGCCACCGACCGAGAACCGATCGTTATCGGCAAACCTCACGCCCCTATGTTTGAGGAAGCGATGAGCCGCCTGGGCGTCACGCCGCAAGAGACGTTGATGGTTGGCGACCGTTATGAAACGGACATTGCTGGCGCGCTCAAGCTGGGGATGACCACTGTGGGCGTGTTGACCGGCATCGAACGCCGCGCCGGTTTTGAAGCGCAGAGCGCGCCGCCACATCTGATTCTGGAGGGGTTGCCGGAACTGCTTACGCTGCTGCATCGTGCTGACGCGGCAGTGCGCGGCGCGTAAAAAGAAGCATAGATCTTGATGAATGTTCATCGTGTCGGAAACAGTGCACTCACACGGCTTGCAAGCGGCCTGCGGCTCTACAATGTTGCCGCTGACAGTCGCGCCTACACCAACGCGCAGCTTGACGACTATCAGGGGCTGGCGCGACGCGACTTTCTCTGGCGGCCCCCGCTGCGGCTGAGTTTGCGGGCGCGCTTTTCACATCCGGCCGCGGCGCTGTCTGGCACCGCGGGCTTTGGGTTCTGGAACGATCCTTTTCTGATGACGGGTTGGCGCTGGCCGGCGCTGCCGCGAGCGCTTTGGTTTTTCTTTGCTTCATCACCCTCGGACATGGCGCTGGCATACGACATGCCAGGGTGGGGCTGGAAGGCAGCGGTGATCGATGCCACGCGGCTGGCTGGCCTGCGTTGGCTGCCGCTGGCGCCCGTGCTCGCACCTGCCATGCGCAGCCGCGCAATTTATCGCCGGCTCTGGCCGCACGTGCAGCGCGACCTGGGCATTGCCGAAGCCAGAGTTGCGGGCGAAATAACGGTGTGGCGGCGCTACGAGATCGTGTGGGGCGACCGGGAAACGGATTTTTTTGTGGATGGGCAGCCGGTGTTGCAGGGAGCGCCTTCCCCACGCGGGCCGCTGGGGCTGGTCATTTGGATCGACAACCAGTATCTGATCGTGCACCCGACAGGGCGACTGGAGCATGGCATCCTGCCGCTGCCGCACACGCAGTGGCTGGAGATCGACGCGGTGGCGCTTCAGCGTTGATACGATTCACCTGTTATGTGATTACTGAGGCAGCACAGATAGCCGCTCAATCTGGGCAATTGCTTTGGCGACCGGCGAGTGCTGCGCTTGATATAAATCCCAGACAAGCTGCAAATTGAGCCAGAACTGCGCCTCCATTCCAAGCAGCCCTTCGAGACGCAGCGCGGCGTCGGGCGTTATACTGCATCTACCGTTGATCAATTCATTAACGCGCGGCTAGGAGACGTCAATCCGCTTTGCCAATTCGGCCTGCGTCATTTCCAGCGGCTTCAAAAATTCTTCA
>JACSRH010000270.1 GCA_014879855.1 Caldilineaceae bacterium
GTCTGATCGGGCGCAATCATGCCGGCGCGCGCGCCGCCTTCGATGCTCATGTTGCAGATCGTCATGCGGTTGGCCATGCTCAACCCGCGGATCGCGCTGCCGCGGTACTCGAAGACGTAGCCCGCGCCGCCGCCCGCGCCATTCTTGGCGATGATGGCGAGGATGATGTCCTTGGCTGTCACACCCTTGCCCAACTCGCCATCGACGGTGATCGCCATCGTCTTGGGTTTCATCTGCAGCAGACACTGCGACGCCAGCACGTGGCCGACCTCGCTGGTGCCGATGCCAAAGGCCAGCGCGCCAAACGCGCCGTGCGTGCTCGTATGGCTATCGCCGCAGACGATGGTCATGCCAGGCTGCGTCACGCCCATCTCCGGCCCCACCACGTGCACGATGCCCTGCACCGGCCCGTTGATGTCCCACAGCGTGATGCCGAATTCTTCGCAGTTCTCGCGCAGCGTGCGCACCTGCGTCGCCGCGTCCGCGGGCCACAGCGCGATGTCGGTGCTGCGCGTCGGGATCGCGTGATCCATCGTCGCAAAAGTTTTTTCGGGCCGGCGCACCGTCAGCCCCTGCTCGCGCAGCATGTTGAATGCCTGCGGCGAGGTGACCTCGTGGATCAGGTGCGCGTCGATGTACAACACCGCGGGTGCGCCGTCGTCATGTGCGACGACGTGCGCGTCCCAGACTTTTTCAAAGAGCGTTTTTGCCACAATCTGACTCCCCAGGTTTAAATGTATTCAATGTGATTCGCCATCTCTTCTGGCGTGTAAACAGCGCACAGCAGATCCAGCGCATTCACCCAATCACCGATTTTGTGTGTTGTCTGTTCGCCAAACGCGATATCCCAATGGTGTTGTCCCGCAGCCGCCATTACCAAAAAGTTGACATCTGCCGTTACCAGCACTCGCCGGAGACGAGCCGCACGCGCCAGATGGTTCTCATCTGTATCACCTGCCACGCCTAGATCATGAACGGTGACCACATCCACCCCACGCCTGCGCAGTTGATCCGCAATTCTTGGCGACAGGTTTTCATCTAAATAGAGATGGATGGTGGCTGCCAGTGCGTTTCTCCTTCATCTCTTCGGCAAGTTTGCGCCGCTGCTCGATGCTGAGGTCGATTTCAGCTTTGTGGTCGTAATAGAATGCCAGCGCTGAATAGACCTGCGCCAGCGTCAGACGATAGTAGTCTGCGATCTCTTCGGCCTCCATCATCATGAAGACCCTGGCGACCGCAATATCGGCTACTGTGATCGTTGTGCCGATGATGAACGGTCGCCCACTGCGCACACGCGGGTTCGTGGCAATCTGGTCGATAGTTTGGATTGTGTTGATGGACATGCTTCGCTTCTCCGAAACCTTTACGCCGTTTTCAACACTGGTTCGATAATAGCTTTACTGAGTTGTTTTTCTTCATTCGACTCACCAAAAAGTCTGAGTCCAATAAAGACCAATCCCGCACCAACTAATATCAAGAGCAATCCTGCCCCAAAATCTGATGCGCCCCCAGCAAGTAGAGCAATGATACCTGCAACGGCAAGAAATCCGCCGCAGCCGGTTGTGCCCGACAGCCAATTTTCTCGTGGAGCCGCTCTGCTAGATAGGCGCTCGCTAAGTGCATTAACTTCCTTCTGTAGACGCGCAATCGCCAGTTCCGACGCCGTCTTGTCAACCCCCTTCTCGACGCGCTTCAGTCCCTCCACCATCGGCGACAGAGAGACTACCCCCCCCACGATTCACGGCGAATTCCGTGCCGCAATAGCCGCAGGCGAAGCGCTCCAAGTCCTTGGCGATCTGCAATTTGCCGTTGCACGACGGGCAGGTCAGCGAAACAAAGTCAGCCATGGTGCATCCCTCTTATTTGGGTTTGATTGGTTGATGTGACTTCACTCCGCCGGGTAGGGTTCGCCTTTCTCGGCCAGTTGCTTCTCTCCCTTGTTGGCATGCGATGTCGCTTGTGGGTCACTCCGCCTGGCCAGCCAACGCTGGATGGACGCCTCACTTTCCGCACTTGGCCCCATCATTTTGAATAACTGAACGGCGTCAATATCCTCATCCAATTCTTCCCAATGAAGCCCTGTCTCACCCCAAATCTCGACAGCCTGCCGCTCCTTTGGCGTCCCATGCAACAGACGTGGGAACCAATATAGTGGCGCTGACAGGTTGCGCCCATCGGCAAAGGTTACATGCAACGCCTCGTCATCTACGTTAACAGACTTCACGACAGGTGCAGTATTCAGGATCAGCAACTCGGCGCCTGTGGGTGGCGCAAAGGGTGCACGGAATTGTCCCAACATGGCGAGTGGGATCTCATACTGTGCGCCGTCAGCAGACCACAGATACAGTTTGTCCTCTACCGCTTCCACGCTCGTGATCTCGCTTGAGAGATATAAGCTACTCGAAGTGCTCATGCCACGCCTCCAGGAACTCATCACGATGCAACTCGACGAGCCGCTGAATCTGGTTCAGTTCGTGCATCGCAAATCCATGGGATCCTGCTAATTCTACCGCATCAAGCCAAAATTTCGCCTGACTCCGATCGCGTCGTACGTGAATGTGGGGTCGTTCCATCGCCTCACCGCGCGAGTAAAAGCGAAATTCATAAGCCCCGATCCGTTTCACAAGCGGCATGTTTGTTTCAGGGATTTCAAATGCTGTCATTTACGCTTGAGGCAACCATATTTCCTTTACGCCTTCACCACTTCCTCTTCCTCTTCACTCTCCGCCGACCCTTCCGTCGCCGCCTCGATCCGCCCGACATCGACCTTGGGCAGCACATGCCAGAAGAACTGGCGCTGCGTCTCCCAGTTGTCGAGCAGCATCTGCGCTCTCTGCGAACCGGTTTTTTCGAGATGTTCCACGATCAGCGACTTGAGGTGTTTCTCATAGTCATCTCCTCTGAGCCGGGCAATGGCGATCAGCTCCGCGTTGTAACGCCGCTCAAAGGTCTCATTGACATCATAGACAAAGCCCTGCCCGCCTGTCATGCCTGCGCCAAAATTGCGCCCCGTCTCGCCCAGCACGACCACACAGCCGCCGGTCATGTATTCGCAGCAGTGTTCGCCCGCGCCTTCGATGACCGCGGTGGCGCCGCTGTTGCGCACGGCAAAGCGCTCGCCCGCCATGCCCGCGGCCAGCAGCTTGCCCGCGGTCGCGCCGTAGAGCGCGGTGTTGCCCAGGATCACGCTCTGGTGCGGCACGAAACGCGCGTCCTCTGACGGTCGCAACACGATCTCGCCGCCACCCAGCCCCTTGCCGACATAATCATTGGCAGTTCCCCACAGATGCAGCGCCAGCCCGCGCAGCGCAAATGCGCCAAAGCTCTGGCCGGCCGTGCCTTCAAATTCTACGTGAATCTGGCCGTCAGGCAAGCCGGCGTCGCCATAGCGCAGCGCAAGCTGGCCGGAAACTCGCGCGCCCACCGTGCGATCCGTGTTGTTGATCTTATGCGCCAGATGCACCGGTGCATCTGGGTTGGCCTGCAAGCTTGCCAGCACCTGCTCGGTGATGCGGTCGCTCAGCGTCATGTCTTGCGGCGCCACCTCGTTGCGCGGCAGCACATTGCGCCGCGGCGCGCCTGTGTCCGGCACATAGAGCAGCGGCGACAGGTCGAGAAAGCCTGCCTCGCGGCCGTGAATGACTTGCTCCAGATATTCAGGATGTCCCACCACCTCGTCCAGGCTGCGGAAGCCGAGCTCGGCCAGGATTTCGCGCACATCCTCGGCGATCGCCGTCATAAAGCGCATGACATCCTCTGGCGCGCCCGTGAATTTTTTACGCAGCTTCGGGTCCTGCGTGGCAACGCCGACCGGGCAGGTGTTCTTGTGGCAGACGCGCGCCATGATGCAGCCTTCGGCGATCATGGCGCTGGTGCCGAAACTTACCTCATCCGCGCCCAGCATCGCGGCCATCACCACATCGCGACCGGTGGCGAGGCCGCCGTCCGCGCGTACGGTGACGCGCGTGCGCAGCCCGTTGGCGAGCAGCACCTGGTGCGTCTCGGCCAGGCCGATCTCGAAGGGCAGGCCAGCGTTCTTGATGCTGCTGAGCGGGCTGGCCCCGGTGCCGCCCGACGCGCCGGAAAGGTGGATCACATCGGCCAGCCCCTTGGCCACGCCCGCGGCAATCGTGCCAACGCCCATCTCGGAGACGAGCTTGACGCTCACTTTGGCGTTCGGGTTGATCGCCTTTAGATCCCAGATGAGTTGCGCCAGATCTTCGATCGAGTAGATGTCATGGTGCGGGGGCGGGCTGATCAGCGCCACGCCGGGCGTGCTGTGGCGCAGGGTTGCGATCTCCGCGGTGACCTTGTGGCCGGGAAGCTGACCGCCCTCACCGGGTTTCGACCCCTGGGCGATCTTGATCTGCAATTCCTCGGCGCTCATCAAATAGGCGGGCGTCACGCCAAAGCGACCCGACGCGACCTGCTTGATCTTGCTGGCGCGCTCGGTGAAGTAGCGCTCCTTGGCCTCGCCGCCCTCGCCGCTGTTGCTCATGCCGCCCAGCCGGTTCATGGCAATGGCGAGCGTCTCGTGCGCCTCCGGGCTGAGCGCGCCCAGGCTCATGGCCGCGGTGGAGAAGCGGCGCAGGATGCGCTCCACCGGCTCCACCTGCGTCGCGGGAATCGACGGGCGCGTGCGGCGGAACTCGAGCAGATGGCGCGGCGCCACGCCCGATGCGTTGGCGAGATCGGCATATTTGCGGTAGTTCGCCGGGACATCCTCCTTCTGTTTGGGCCGGCTGACCGCGGCGAGCGCATGCACCACTTGCGGACTCCACGCATGCACTTCGCCCTCGCGCCGCGCCTTATAAATGCCCCATGTCACCAGCTTGACGCTCTGGCTGGCGTCGCTCTCGGGGAAGCCGTACTGATGCCATGCCAGCACATCCTCGGCTACGCTCGTAAAGCCGACGCCGCCCAGCACACTCGGCGTATCGACAAACGCGACATCGAGCAGCTCCTGGCCGATGCCCAGCGCTTCAAAGATCTGCGCGCCGCAGTAGGCGTCCACGGTGCTGATGCCCATTTTACTCATTACCTTGAGGACCCCTTTGTCCGCGGCCTTGACGAAGTTCTTGCGCGCCTGCGCGGGCGTGATCTCGCCCGTCTTGCGCCCCTCATGGACAATTTCGTCGACAGTTGCATAAGCGAGGTAAGGATAGACCGCATTGGCGCCGTAGCCGATCAGACAGGCGATGTGGTGCACCTCGCGCGGCTCGCCGCTGACGCTGACCAGGCTGGCGCGCATGCGCAGCCCCTGGCGGATCAGGTGATGGTGCACCGCGCCGATCGCCAGCAGCGACGGGATCGGCAGCGTGTGCTGGTCGGCTGCCTCGTCGCTGACAAAGAGGATGCGCGCGCCGTCGCGCACGGCCTCCTCCGCCTCGCGGCAGAGCTTCTCGACCGCGGCGCGGAGCGCGTCGCCCGCGGCCGCCACCGTCACGTCGTCGCCCGCCGGCGCGGGCCAGCACGCGTGCACTGTGGCGGTCGCAAAGTCGGGCAGGCGCTGCGCGGCCAGCGCCTGCATCTGTTCCGGCAGCAGCACGGGCGACTTGAGCGCAATCAGCCGCGTGGCCTCCGGCGTCTCGGCGAGCAGGTTGGCCCGCCGGCCCAGCAACACGCGCAGGCTCATTACCATCTCCTCGCGCAGCGGGTCGATGGGCGGGTTGGTCACTTCGGCAAAGCGCTGCTTGAAGTAGCTGAAGAGCGGCCGCGGCAGCTTACTCATTACGGCTGGGGGCGTATCGTCGCCCATCGCGCCGACTGGTTCGTGGCCAGTCGTCAGCATGGGGCGCAGCACCACGATCATTTCCTCCGAAGTGTAGCCGAAGCTGGCCTGGCGGTTGGAAAGAGGAGTTGAATCGTGAAGGGTGGATGGTGAATTGCGCCCTGTGAAGGGATGCCCGTTGCCGCCATTGGTCACGAACGCCTGACCGTTGTCTGTGGACGATTGCTTCACCAGATCGTCCAGATGAACCAGATTCTCCTGTAGCCAGCGGTCGTAGGGGCGGCGGGCCGCAAACTTCTGTGTGATCTCTTCGTCGTCCATGATCACCCCGCGCGTGGTGTCGACGCAGAAGATCTGGCCGGGCGCAATGCGTCCCTTGCGTAGGACGCGACCTTCGTCGTAGGCCACCGCGCCGGTTTCACTGCCACAGATCACGAGGCCGTTGTCAAGCACGACGTAACGCGCCGGACGCAACCCATTGCGATCCATCGCGGTGCCAACCACGCGTCCGTCGGTGTAGGTGAGCGCGGCCGGCCCATCCCACGGCTCCATCAGCGCGCTGTGATATGCGTAGAAGGCGCGTCGCTCCGGCGTCACCTCGCCTTCCGGCAACCGTTCCCACGCTTCAGGCGTCATCATCATCAGCGCGTGGCGAATGTCGCGACCACTGCGCACCAGCAGCTCCAGCGCGTTGTCAAACTTGCCGCTGTCGCTGCCCTCTTTGCCGATGATCGGGAGCAACTGTGCGGCTGGATCTTCCCAGTAGGGGCTTGCCAGGTCAGCCTCGCGCGCGCGCATCCAGTTTTCGTTGCCTTGCAGCGTGTTGATCTCGCCGTTGTGACAGACGAGACGGAACGGCTGTGCTCGCTCCCAGGTGGGAAAGGTGTTGGTGCTGTAGCGTTGATGGAAGACGGCGATGGCGGTTTTGTATTCCGGGTCACTCAGGTCGGGGTAGAAGTACGCCAGCTCCTCGGCCAGCACCAGCCCCTTATAGACAATCGTGCGGCTGCTGAGGCTGGAAATATAGAGTCGCTGAATGGAGCGGCTGCGCGCGGTGTTGATAATGCGCTTGCGCGCTACATAGAGCAGGCGCTCGAACGCGTCGCCTGCTTCACAGGCCGCGTCGGTGCGGCGCACCAGCACCTGTCCCAGCCAGGGGCGGCTGTGCAATGCGCGCTGGCCCAGCGCCGACTCGATCACCGGCACGGAGCGAAACGCCAGCACCTCCAGCTTCAACTCGCCAAGGATCTCCTGAACCAGCTCGCGCGCCAGCGCCCGATCCTCTCCGTTGCCTTTATTAAAGAAAATCTGCCCGACGGCCAGGTCGCCTTGCGCCGGCGGTTCGATCCCCATGCGCCGCAGTTCGCGGCTGAAGAACGCGTGGGGAAGCTGCGTCAAAATGCCGGCGCCGTCGCCTGTCTTGCGGTCGTCCGCCACCGCGCCGCGATGCGCGTGATTGCGCAATGCCTCCAGCCCCATCTCCAGCACGCGATGGCTGCGCTTGCCCTCGACGTGCGCGACAAAGCCGATGCCGCACGCGTCGTGTTCGAAGCGCGGGTCGTAGAGACCCTGGCGGGTCGGCAATGTCCAATTTGATTGTATGGTGGTGTGCATAGTTGTTCCTCTCAACGTCGACTTGGCTTTCGTTCACACACTGATTGTATCGTGTGGATCGACGCCGGTAAATTTTACAGGGCGCTTTGACCACGCTCCCTTCGCGGGAATAATTCGTCTGGCCCAACATGTCGACGACGACGAGACGCCTTCTGCTTTGAAGGGGGAAATGCGGAGCTTTCCAACAGGGAACAATCAGCAAACTGAACAACACATGGTACCATAGCAGCGCTTCAACGTCAAAAAGTATACGCAAAGCATTGCAACAAAATTTACCTTCCATCTCCCCCCAGCGAGCCAGCACGCCATGCCGTCGAAGCAAAGCACAGCCCGCAAGCAGATCGAGACGCTGATCCAGCGCTGCGACGCGTTAGGCGCGTGATGTTGCCCCAATTTGGTGGAAGGTGAGATAAAACCCTTACACTACCAACGGAGGCAATGATGACAA
>JACSRH010000346.1 GCA_014879855.1 Caldilineaceae bacterium
GGAGACGCGCGAAGTGCTGCGCCAGCGCGGGCGGCGCCGCGTGCCGGTGTCGTTCACGACGCAGGAGAAGCGCATCGACGACGACCTGCCAGCGATCGGCGACGCCTATCTGACCTTTCTGCGCACCGGGCGGGTGGACGCATGAAGGTCACGGTGACGCCCGCGCACGCGTTGGCCGGCGAAGGGCAGCGGCTGGATGCCTCCTACCACGCCAGCCCAGGCGTGAAGGCGCTGCGCACGCTGCGCGATTGGGCGAGCGCGCCGCCGCCGGCTGCCACGCCGGGCGCGCCGCACCTCCTGCGCGAACCGTCATCCGGCTATGCGGCGCGGCGGCTGGAGCGGCTGGTGGACGTGTGTGTACCGGGCGGGGTGTTTATCCCCGGACGATTCAGGCGCATTTATGTGGATGATCCAAAGCACGGATTGCCCTGGCTTTCGCCCTCAGATATGCAGCGGGCTGATTTGAGCGACCTGCGTTATGTGTCGAAGAAGTACACGCCCATGCTCGATAGGCTGCGGATTCACCGGAGATACATTTTGCTGTCTCGCTCTGGCACGATTGGCAACTTAGTCTATGTGCGCGCAGATATGGAAGGGTTGATCGGTTCAGATGACATCATCCGCATCGTCGCCGATCCCAACAGAATTCCGCCTGGTTATCTGTATGCTTATCTCAGCAGCCCGCTAGGTCGTTCGCTGATCGAGCAGAAGACCTACGGCGCAGTGATTCCCCATATCGAGGCGCATCATGTGGTGGATTTGCCCATCCCCCGGCTGGATGCGGCCACGGAGGAGCGCATCCACGGGCTGATCGAGCAGGCGGCGCAGTTGCGGGCAGAGGCGAATGAGTTAATCGCCAAGGCAAGGCAAGATCTGGTTCTTCAGGTCGACTTGCCCGAACTGAGTCTTCGCGAGAGCCTTACAAAAGGCTGCCATATCTTCCTCTCTCAAAGTCAAGCATTGCTGTATCGATCCTTAACAGCATGGAACTATAACCCAATCACACAAAGAATTAAGGGTACAGTTACAAAAGGTGAATACTCTCTTCTCGCAGATGTTGTGGCAAAGGACGGTATCAGATACGGTAGCCAATTCAAACGTATCGATGCTTCGCCAGAGAGAGGGATTCGACTGCTCAGTCAAACGCACGTTTTCCAGGTTGCCCCTGAAGGACGCTGGATTTCCAGGCAGTCTGTACCAGACTATCGGGACTTCATGGTTGCACAAGGCACGATCTTGGTTGCAGCGCAAGGAACGACCGGAGACAATGAGCTTTTTGGGCACTGCCAGTTCAGTCACCGTAACTTTGAAGACTACATGATAACGCAGCACATCCTCCGAATTATCCCGCACAAGGATCAGATTGCGCCTGGTTATTTGTTCGCTTTTTTGTCTTCGGACTTTGGGTTCCAGTTGCTCCGAAGCACTGCATGCGGGACCAAACTCCTGGGTTTGATCCTTCCAAACGTTGGTGAGATACCGATTCCGCGATTAGGTGGATCGGCTGAATCAAATATTGCTGAGAAGATAATCCGCGGTTATGACAAACGCGCCGATGCAGTGGCTCTTGAGAAGAAAGCACAGAGTTTCCTCTCTGAATCCCTACATCTGCGGAGCGATAAAGTATAGGTTTTAAAATAAGCTAGAGATATCGATATGGTCAGTGACTTCTCTGCCCTGAATTAGTAGAGACGTAGCTCAAATGCTAAAGCCCCGTTTCACCTTCACAGCTACTATCGTGCGTGACCTCATGGCCATTGAGGCGGCGCGGCAGACGGTGCAGTTGACGACCCTGCCGCCGGCGCTGGCCGAACGGCTGCGCACGCAGGCGCGGCTGCGCTCCACTCATTTCTCTACACGCATCGAGGGCAACCGCCTCACCCTGGCCGAGGCGCAGGCCGCGGTGCTGGGTGGGCAGCGTTTCCCCGGCCGCACGCGCGACGTACACGAGGTGCAGAACTATTACCGGGCGCTGCAGCAGGTGGAGGAATGGGCAGAGCGGCGGACGTCGATCAACGAGGAGTTGATCCGCAAACTCCACGCCCTGATCTTCACCGGCCCGCGCGCCCGCCCCACACCCTACCGCGACGGGCAGAACGCCATCCGCGACGCGGCCAGCGGCGCCATCGTCTACCTGCCGCCCGAGGCCGCTGATGTGCCGCCGCTCATGGCTGATCTGGTTGTCTGGATTGCACAGGCGGAACGTGAACAGACGCCGGCGCCGGTGGTGGCCGGGCTGGCGCACTACCAGTTTGTCACGATCCATCCATTCTACGACGGCAACGGTCGCACCGCGCGCGCCCTGGCGACGCTGATCCTCTACCGCCAGGGTTACGATCTGGGGCGCTTCTACAGCCTGGAAGAGATCTATGCCCAGGATCTGCCCGCCTACTATGCTGCGTTGCAGACCCATCCCCACGCCAACTACTACGAAGGCCGCGGCGACGCCGACCTCACCGGCTGGCTGGAATACTTTGTGGACGGCATGGCGGCGCTCTTCCAGCGTGTGGCGGTCGAAGTGCGCGAGCAGGCCGATCTGCCCGCGGCGCCGGAACCGGCCGCTCTGCGCCAGTTGGATCGGCGGGCGCGCATCGTGCTGGGGCTGTTCAGCAAGCAGGAGAGCGTCACCGCGGCGGAGATGGCGCGGGCGTTGGGTCTCTCGCCGCGCACCGTGCGCGACTTGGTTGCCGGCTGGCTGGCCGACGGCTGGCTTGTCCTGGCGGACCCGGCGCGCAAGTCGCGGCGCTATCATTTATCGGCGGAATATCGGCAGTTTATCGGCGGAATAACGGCAGAGTGAACTTACCCTATGGCGAAACTGATCATCCCACCCGGCGCACAGCCGGCAGAAGCAGGCGAGGCCAAAGTCGTCGACTTTCTGCGCAACGCCCTGCCTGAAACCTACACCCTCTTGCCCAACCTGGAGATCGCAGAGCGGGGGCGACCACCGTTCGAGTACGACCTGATCGTGGCGGCGCCCCATGCGGTCTATGTCGTAGAGATCAAGAACTGGCGCGGGGGCATCCGTGGTGATGAGGGCGCCTGGTTGGTGGGTGGCCGCCATGCACGCCCCAACCCGTGGCCGACGGCCAACAACAAGGCGCGCGTGTTGAAGAGCCGCATCCAGGAACTGCAACCCAGTTGTCGCGGCGTCTGGGTGGACGCTGCCATTGCCATCGCCGACGATCAGGGGGTCTTGCAATTGACCGGCGCGCTCAATCAGCGGGTCTTTCGCTACACCGATCTGCCGGCCTATTTGACCGATCCGTCGCTTCTGCCCGGTGGCGGGGCGGACGCCAGACCATTGCGCGCCTATCTGGAAAAGGCGATCCAGCAGGCCAGCCACGCCCGTTCGCCGCGTACGCTTGCCTTTGGCGGCTATGAGGCGGTTGAGACGCTGCTGCAGAGCGACGCGGTCGCCGAATACCTGGCGCGCAATACGCTCCTGCCCAATGCACCGCATGTGCGCGTGCGCGTCTTTCCCTACGACCCGTATCTGCCGCCGGATGAGTTGAAGCTGCGCGAGCAGATGATCCGCCGCGAAGCCGAGGCGCTACAACACATCGACGACAGCCCCTATTTGATCCGTGTGCGTCATTTTAGCGCCGTGCCTGACGACCCGAATCTCTTCTACGAGGTCACCGAGTGGTCGGGCGAAGGCACGCTGGCTGGCATGTTGACGCACACCGATGCGCTGCCATTGGAACGCAAGCTCGAACTGGCGCTGGGCATTGCGGAGGGGCTACGCGTCGTTCACGCTGCCGGCGTCGTGCATCGCGACCTGCGCCCTGAGAATGTGCTGATCGCAGGCAATGGGCAGCCCAAGCTGATGAATTTCGACCGTGCGCGCCTGCCGGTGGGCAGCGGCCTTACTATCAGCCCGCTGCCGCGCGATCCGAGCATCACCCGCGCCTATCTGGCCCCGGAGTTGGCCGACAGCGAGGGCGGGGTCGCCACCGCCGCGTCCGACTTGTATAGTCTGGGCGCCATCCTCTTTGAGATGCTGGCAGGGGATCGGCTGTATGACACGCCGGAGGATGCGCTGCGCGCCAACACCAGCGCAGGCGGGCCATCGGCATTCCGCGCAGTTCCCGATGTGCCGCCGCGTCTGAATGCTCTGGTGGCAAGTTTGATGAAGCCAGATCCGATACTGCGTCCCACTGCCGAGGAAGTTGCGAGTGAACTGCGCGCGATCGTGGAGCAGACGCGACGCCCCGCGCCGAAATCGGAACCGCGTCCTGTCACGCCGACGCGCAGCGACAGCGACGACAAAGCCGTGTTCGAGGTCGGCGACATCGTCGACGGCCACTATCAAGTGCAGGCAGTCATGCGGCCCGGCGGATCCGGACAGGTCTACAAGGTATATGACTCAATCTTCGACCAGGTGTTTGCCCTGAAAGTCTTTTTCCCTGGATTCAATGCGCTGGAGTTCTTGACCCAGGAAGCGCGCGCCTTGTTACGACTGGAGCATCCAAACACAGTACGGGTACGGCAGTGGGAGCGGCTGGGCGGCAATCGGCTCTACCTGGTAATGGACTTTGTCGATGGCGAGGAACTGACTGAGTACACGGTGGGGCAGAAGCGCCTGTCGGTTCACGAGGCAGTTCGGCTGGGCGTGCAACTGCTCAGCGCGCTCGAGGCAATTCACGGCGACAGTGGGCGCCTGGCAGAACTCCGCAATGCCGGGCGGACGCTAAGCGAGGAGGAGTATTTCGAGATCGAGGAACTCGAACGGTCTTCTTATCTCCACCGCGATATCAAGCCGGCGAACCTGATCCTGGCCAACGGCGTGTTGAAGGTAATCGACTTCAACATTGCGACGCCAGCGTCGCGGGCGGGCATTACCTTCACCGGCACGCGCGGCTACATGGCGCCTGACATCGGGCTGGCGCCGTGGGATGCGAGTTGTGATGTATTTGCCGCCGGGATCGTGCTTTATGAGCTGATCACAAAACAGCACCCCTATCCAAACCGTGAGCCAAAGGCGGATCTCGTACCGGCTGATCCGCGCGAGCACCTGCCTAACCTGGCGCCCGCGCTGACCCAGGTATTGCTGCGTGCTGTCACTACTGACCGCGCAGCGCGTTATACATCGGCGCGTGAGATGCGCTCAGCATTGTTGGCGCTGGACGACCAACTGCTGGTTGCATTGCCGCCAGCGACTGCCCATATTGCGGGCATCACGCTGACCGCAGACGAAGTGGGGCGAGCCAACTACAACCCGTTCGTCACGCGCCTGTTGAGCCTCTACAGCCAGGCGACGGAGAACAACCGCGGTACGCGCGGCTTCGACGAAGTTGCGCAATTGACCTATGTTGCCACACTGCTCGACAAGCATCTGTTGCCAGACGTGTTGGATGGACGCTACCGGCTTGTCGTAGTCACAGGCAATGCTGGCGACGGCAAGACCGCGTTTATCCACAAAGTCGAACAAAAAGCGGAAGATGGCGGCGCTATCATCGAACAGGTGTCGGCGAATGCTAGCCGCTTCCGCTTCAACGGTCATGACTTCGTGACCAACTACGATGGGTCACAAGATGAGGGCGCCGAGCGCGCCAATGACCAGGTGCTCTCTGAGTTCTTTGCGGCATTTGTTGATGGCGATGTTTCACCCAAGACTGTTCACTTGATCGCAATCAATGAGGGGCGTCTGATTGATTTCTTTGACGGCGCCGATCACCACCGTCGCTTCAGTCAACTGAGTAAGACGATCCGCAGCTTCTTCGCTGACGACCAGACGCATCTACCCGATTGGCTGCTGATCGTCGATCTCAATCAGCGTTCCGTAATAGCGCAAGAGATGGACCAATCCACTGGCCAGCCGGCGACCGGGTCGTCGATCTTTGAGCAGCAGTTGGAGCATCTGCTCAAGGCAGAACATTGGGCGCCATGCTCGGCGTGTACGCTTGCTGATCGCTGCTTCATCAAGTTCAACGTCGATACCCTGGCCAATCCAGTGTCGGGCGCTGTGGTGCGGGAACGGCTACGCACACTTTTCGAGATTGTGCACCTGCGCCGGAAACTCCACATCACGATGCGCGATCTCCGATCCGCGTTGGCATGGATGATTGCCCGCGACCATGATTGTGGCAAGGTGGCTGCGTTGTTGGGAGAATCCGCCCAAGCATTCGCCGCTACACCGGATCAACTGGTGCGCTTGCTCTACATAAACGCTTTTGCCGGAGATGATGCTTTATCCGCTGTAAGCGCCGACGATCGCCTGGTGGCGTTGCTCCGCCAGATCGACGTAGCAGAGGTGGCGAATCCTGGCGATGATCGTGCGCTCTATTTCGATGGTGTGGCCGGCTGTGAGCGGCTGACCTTTGTCACGCGCACCGACCTACCGGAGCGACTGCTGACGATCATTCGCGCAGATCTCAGCGACGGCTGGGAGGGGGTGCAGTCTGCATCGGGCGTGAGAAAGCGGCAGGCATATGCAGGCATGCTACGACGCCTGGCCTACTTTGAACGGCGCGATGATCGGTGGCAGGAGATGTTGCCCTACCGCCATCTGGCAGGTTTTCGGGAGATCCTGCGCGACGGCCACGCAGAACAGCAGACGCGCATATTGCTGGCACAGGGACTTTCGACGCTGGAAGGTGCGCACAGTCTCGAGTTAAAGCGCACACACATCTTCTTGCGCGCCGGTCGCGAGCAGAAGGTGCGGGTAAAGTCCTTCCGCTTGTTCCCTATTGAAGAATTCAGCACGCTGCGGCCACGCGCACGGGCCACCTCGCGCCGCTATCTGGAGTATCTGCCCGACCGTTTTCAGCTGGTGCACACACCGCCAGATGGCAACCACATCAAGGGCGTGCAACCGGCCGAGTTGATCGTCACGTTGGATGTGTGGGAGTTGCTTGCACGCGTGAGCGAAGGGTACCTCCCATCATTCTATGATCTGGGCGGACACTATCTCAATCTTGTGATCTTCAAGAATGCCTTGACCCATCTGCATTACCGGCGGGCGCTGTTGACTCGCGACGACCGCACATTCTTTGAAGTGCGCCAGGAAAGACACGGACGCGTCAGTTTGCGCCGTTACGAATCAGGAGAGTAATCCAATGGCTGCAAAGCGCGCCGAATTTGAATTCAACAACGAGCAGATCTGCCTGGTCATACCTAAACACCTCGACCTGGAACGCATGTTGATCAGCTTCTATATGCTCCTCAAGTACGATGGGCGTCGTCTTGTGCCGCGAACAGGCAGACAAGAAATCACCCTCCAATATTTGAGCGAAGCCCTGACGCGCCAACATGGCGATCTCTTGTCTGGTTTTGTCGAGCACAACGACCTAGTCAAGGATTGGCTCTACAGCGACCTAGTCAATATCGTCTTTCGTGGCAAATCGGACAAAGAGCGACCCACCTCGCCACGACCTCTCCACCTAAACGCGTATAAGCTACGCAATCCGCGCTATTTGAACGATTATCGTGCGTCGGATCACCTCTACAGCATGATTCGGAGCGCCGATCCTGAGCTGCTGAAGCGGCTCAAGCGCTATCTGGGCGCGGGCATGGATCCGCACAATGAAGATGCCTATGATGGTGAGACAGAGCTTGATCTTGACACACTGCTGATCGTGCACATGGTAGGCGACCCAAGACTGAAAGAGAGACCTGCTGGTGAAGCGGGACGGTTGGCGGCGCCTCTTTGTGAAGGGCAGGCGCGTCTACTCTGTAACGACCTTCGCCGTTTGCTGGTCTATGAAGACAGGGTGCCGCGCCCTGTGCTGATCGAGTACTTGCGCATGACACTCGGCCTTCACCTCGGCCTCTACCTGCTCCGTC
>JACSRH010000120.1 GCA_014879855.1 Caldilineaceae bacterium
CGCCGACGGGAGTGCGGTAGGCTGCGCCGTCGCCGGCTGCCGTGACATCCTGTGTGGCGAAGAGCAGCACATCGGGATTGTCGTTGACCAGCGGGTGGTCGAGGGTCGTCCCCGTGGCCAGCGCGTCCCCTGCCTGGGCGACGTGCACAAACGCGCTGGCACTGGGGCCGGGCACCGCTTCGGGCGCGGGCAGCGTGCTTTCCTGGATCGTCTCGACGAACGGTGCGTCTTCACCCGTCCATGCTTCGCCCACATCGAGGCGCACGCCCGCGGCGCCGTCGTCGCTCACCGTCTCGTTGAATTGGTTCACCGTGCCGTCATTGTTGATGCGCGTCACGTTGACCTGGTACTCGACCGGATCGGCGCTGTTGCTCTCAATGGTGACGGCGTTGGTGTTTTCATCAAAGGCGAGACCAACAGCATGGCCGGGCGCCACCGGCACGCGCTGCACATCCACGCTGTAGTCAGAACCGTTGCGGTAGCTGACCGCCAGGGTGAGTGTAGGCGCTTCGGCATCGTCCGTGCCGGGCGTAAAGGTCAGGCGCTTGTTGTCGGGGTCAACGTCGAGCGCCATGAGATCGGGGACGTCCGTCATCACGATCGCACCCTGCGCTACGGGCGCATCGAGCACCAGATCCCTCACGTTCATGCCAAAGCCGGGGCCAGCAATGTTGACGTCGGCCGCGCCCTGCGCGTTGCCAAAGGCGGTTTCACGGCTGGCAACCTGTACGCTGTAGGTCATGCCGGCGCTGTGGGGAATGTGGACGGCAGAGGGCGTGTTGAAGCCCAGGCCCAGGGCAATGGGAACTGCCTGCGCCCCTTCGATTTCGGCAGTCCACTGGCCCGTGCTCAGGTCAAAGCCGGCGCGCTTGCCATCGCTGCGGGTAATCAGCAGATAGCCTTCGCCGCTCAGATCGAACTCCATCATGCTGTCGCTGCTCTGGAGAGCGGGCGCGGCGCTCTGGAATGCACCAGCGGCGGCCAGCTTGGTGTCGAGCACACGACCGATTCGCTCGATGTCGCCAGCGTCCTTGGGCAGGCCCGTATGATAGCGCCAGCTCATCAAGCGCAGGTTGTTCGAGGTCGCATCGCCCCGGTATTTTTCCAGCGGCTTGTCGGGGGCGGTCGTGCCGACATAGCTCCATTCCTGAGTGGTGCGGTTCACGCGCAGCGCCACATCAAAGCGGTTGGGCAGGTTGTTCTCGTAGATATAGATCAGATACTCGTTATCGTTGAGCTTCTCGACCGCAAAGGGCACGACGGTATGGCCTCTACCGCCGCCGTCGGCAGGATGCAACTCGAAGCTGAGGCGATAGCGGTCGCCTGCTTTGGGGTCGCCGAGATTCTTGATCAACGTGTCCAGCACAGCGGTCGGGGTATTGGCCGGCACCCACGTATAGCCGTCTGTTTGTAGCTGCTGCTGGTTGGCAGGCGGAGACCCCTGCGTCGACGCGTAGAATGCTACATAGCGACGGGCATTCTCCTTGGTCAGCTCAAAGGTGGTGTTGGCGCCGCTCTGGAGATCGCTGGCGGAGAGAGTGTCGTCGACAAAGAGGTTCAGGCTGCCCATCGACATGCCGGCGCAGTGGCCGCCTTCGATCCGTTTGAGCCAGGTCGTGCGCCAGTTCTCCGATTTGGCGGTCAGGACGCAAGGCCCGGTGGATTTGCACGCCTCGGCTTCGCCGAAGATTTTGACCATATCGTCGATGGTCAGATCACTGTCAGGACTTACGCCTCCGTAGTTGGGGAAGGAAAAGCCATCGGGCCGCGGGAAGAAGTTGATGGCCGCCACCAGCTTGTCGTTGAGCGTCGTCGTGATGGTCGCGCCGGTGGCGATCACGCTGGGATCGCTTGCGCTCTGGGCGCGATACTCCTGGCTCACCAGGGTCTGGCCGGCCTTCACGGCATACTCCAGGAAGACGCGGTCGCCGGGGGCGAGCGAGCCAAGCTGCCACGTGATGCGGTCGCCGGCCAACGTGCCGCCTGCGGTGGCGCTGCCATCCACATAGGTGGCGCCGGCCGGCAGGACATCCACCACTTCGACGGCATCGGCGACGGCAACGCCATCGTTGGCGACCACGAGCGAGAAGGTGTTCTCGATGTCGGCGTTGATCCAGTTTGGCCCCTGTTTAAGAATTGAGAGAGATGGGCCGCCTATGCCCTGAAATTCGTGCGCGCCGATGTCGACAGGGGCGCCCGTGTAGGGTCGTGCGTTAGCGCTGGCGTCGGTGGCAAGGGCAGCGCTGCCCAGCACCGCGTCGCTGCCCCGATCCACGGCCGGCGAACTCTGCTGAAGGGCATAGTCGCGCGCGGCGGCATCCACAAAGCGCGCGTCCGGCGCCACGTGGCTGGCGCCCCCGCGGTCAAGGCTCACTGTGCCAGTCAGCTCGCGAACGTCGGTGGTGGTGTTGGCGAAGAGATTGTAGTCTTCGCTGACGCCCCTGGTGCCGCCGACCGCCAGCCCGATCTTGTGGTTGGCCAGGATGGTGTTGCTGAGGTTCAACGCGCCCCACGTGGTGATGGCGGCGCCGGTGTTGCCGGCGTTGTCCGTAATAGTGCTGTTGGTGATGCGCGCATCGCTGACGACATCCCCGCCGACGAACACCGCGGCCCCGTTGCCGGAATCGGCGCGGTTTTGGCCAAAGATCGTGTTCGTAATGTCCAGCGCGCCGCCCTGCTGGAAGATGGCGCCGCCCAGGTCGGTGGCATGGTTGTCGAACAACCGGCCGTTGTTGATGACCAGCCGGCCAGCATACTGGTTGAGGGCGCCGCCGCGAACGGCACTGTTCCCTTCAAGGGTCACGTTTTCCAGCGTCAGATCGGTGTTTGCGTAAATGGCGCCGCCATTCGCTGTGCTGGCGCCGTTGCGGAGGGTGAGGTCGCGGAGCACCGTCCCTGCGGGTGCTTGCAGCGTAAAGATGCGGAAGGGCGGCGCGTTGGGACTGCGTTCAATGGTGGCGCCGTTGCCTTCCACGGCGGTGGCCTTGGAGAGGAACGCGCCACTGCCGCCGTTCCAATCGTTGCCGGCGCTGGTCAGCACATAGGTGCAGGCGCCGCTCAGGGTGATCGTACCGCTGCTTTCCCCGTCGCGCACCGCGGCCAGGAAGTCATCCTGGGTGCAGCCGGCGACAACTTCGGGCGTCGGCGTAACCTGCGGGCCAACCTGCGGATTTTCGTTGGTGACGGCGCCGTTGACGTACAGTTGGGCGTTGCGCAGATTGTTCTCGACCGGACAGTCGTCGACCTGGACGATCACGACGCGGTTGGTTTCTCCCGGTACGACAAGGCTGGAGAGGTCGGCGGTCTTGGGGTCGCCGCCAAAGACAATGTCGGTATTGGGGATATATTCGCCGTCGGGATATTTCGAGTTGTAGACATAGGCGCGCGCGCCATCGTCCACCTTTTCAAAGCGCACTTCAAACTGGTCGACCGTTGCGCCGGCGGGAATCTCTACAAAGGTCTGAAAGTAGGTGAAGTCTGCCTGCTTGTAACAGGAACCTCCGGGAAGATCGGACGGCACACTGTAGGTGATGTTGCCGGCGTTATCGAGCGGGGGAGCGCCCCAGCCTGGATCGTCCTGGCGCGGCACCTGCTTATAGCTGTAGAGGGCTGCGTCACCATGCGTGGGCGCCTGCTTCAGCAGCGTGGTGATGCCATACCCGCTATGCATCTGCCACGGCGTTCGATCAAACCCGCTCCCCGCCTGAGACAACGCGGGCGAGGGATTCCAGACGAGCAACGCCAGCAATAGGCCCAATAGGAGGAAAGAAAACACCCTGCTGCTGTACGAATGAATGGCTGCATGAATCCGGTTGTGAACTCTGGATGGCATGTAATGCTCCTTGTGGATGATGGTTGAGGAGAGCAAGCCATTGCTGGCATTGTCTCAGATTGCCGATTTCTGGAGTCGCCGTTTTGCAGCCGCGCCGCGACGAAGCGACGCTTGCTGCAACCATTCGACTGTTCAACTTTGATCGTTAGCGACCGAGGAATTCAAGAGAAGGGCCTGGCGATGGCGCTTGTATCCAGATACCAAAGCGCATCGCCGTCTCAAATAGCAGGGCGGCAGATCAGTTAGGAATTTGGTTTTGGATCGGCAAATATGCCTAAAAAATGGGATTTACTCGGTGTACTGCATATCCGAGTTCAATCGGGTTGGTTCTGTGTTGCGCCAAGTACAGTGGAACGGAGTATAGGGAGTGTTGGGGGGTGCGTCAACCACCTGAAGCTGTCTTTTTGCTGACAACCGTTTGCTTTCTGTTTTATGGATTTGCACTTTCGTGACTAGAAGTTGCCGAAGCGCCAACTTCCGGCTCGTGTTCTGTGATGGGCGAGGCAGCCGCCACTAAGCGACGCGCAATATCTTTTCCATCTTGCGTCCTCTTGCTAATTCATCCACTAACTTGTCCAGGTATCTAACCTGTTGCGTTAACGGATTCTCAATTTCTTCCACCCGACAGCCACAGATGACCCCGGTAATGAGGTGCGCATTGGGATTGAGGGTGGCATTCCGAAAGAACTGTTCAAAGGTAACCTTCTCTTCAAGCACTCTTTGCAGTTCATCTTCATTGTACCCTGTCAGCCACGCGATCACCTGGTGTAGTTCCTCTGGCGTGCGGCCTTTCTTCTCGGCTTTTGCAAGGTAGTGTGGATACACCGAAGCAAATGTCATTTGGGCAATTCGGTCATCGTGATTGAGTGCGTTCTTCATCGCTTGCTACTCCTTTTCAAGAATGTCCCTTGCGTGGCAATTGTTTGTAAAGTCATCCAGCACGCTGAGCCTGCCATCGCGCCGGAGTTGGGCGCCGGTCGCCGATTACAGTTCATTCCACTCGTCGGGGAGCTGGAGCGCAAACGACGAGCAGAGTGCGACGGCATCGCGCCGGTGCTTTTCGGAAAGGTCATGCCCCAGACGGGCGAAGAGCTGCACGTCCGCCGCGATACACGGCGCCGCGCGGCCCAGGATGCAGCCCGACACAAACCCGTCGCGGGGATAGACCACGCGCGACTCGGCGGGCTGCACCTGCACAGCGTTCCCGCACGCATCGAACGTCGTGGGATGCAGATCGATGCGGCCATACGCCGCGTGCACCAACACGGCGCGCCCAGGCTCCTCCTCTTCGACGGCAAAGCCGTGGCGCAGCAGCACCTCCCTGGCCCGCGCGAGATCGTCGAACGCAAGGATGAGATCGAGATCGTCATGCGGGCGCGTGATCCGGCCCAACAGGGCATCCACCCCCCAGCCGCCATCAAGCCACACCTGCACGCCGGCAGCCGTCAGCAGGTCAAGAGTTTGCAGCACGGTTGTCGCGTTCATACTTCACGGCGTCTCCGCGCCTGCACCTGCTCCCACTCGCGCCGGAGCAGCCCGTAGATCCACGAATCCGACACCTCGCCAGCGACAATGCAATTTTCACGCAGCGTGCCTTCGCGCAAAAAACCGAGCTTTGCCAGCACACGATCCGAAGCGGCGTTGCGTGTATCCGCCTCGGACTGCACACGGTTCAGGTCGAGCGTGTTGAAGGCCCACTGCAGCAAGGCGTCGGCCGCCTCGGTGGCAAAGCCCTGGCCCCACGCCGGCTCATCGAGGCAATAGCCGAGCATGGCGCTGCGATAGGCTGCGTTCCACTGCATTAAACTACACCAGCCGATAAACAGATTGTCGGCCGTGCGTTCGATGACAAGCCGTGCGCCGCTGCCTTCCTGCTCCATCTGCCGGCAACGCGCAATGAAGCGTTCCGCCTGCGCGCGCTCCTGCCAGGGCGGTGCATCCCAGTAGCGCAACACGCGTGGGTTGCTCTGCAGCGCAAAGATCGCGTCCGTATCGGCTTCCGTGAAAGGGCGCAATTGCAAGCGCAGGGTGCGCAGCGTTGGGGTGGGTAAGGGCGTTACAGAATCTGCCATCAGTCAGCTCATCCCCGGCTGGCTGCATAGGATGGTCATCCTCCCTCCCTTCATTTGTTGACTCAACGATCAACAACAAGCCACTGTTCAAAGCCGCTGTAACAGAAAGGCTGGGCGGTTGGTGCTTGGCTTGAAGCCAACTTTAGCCCCCGAACGCCACACTATGTCGCGACCAATGCATCATGTTCAACCAGCTTTTCCTGGAGCCACAAATTGACCAACGTTTCCACGTCTATCCCGCGCAAACGCGCTTGCTTCTCCACTGCCGCGAATAAATCTGGTTCAATAGATACGCTACTAGAGACTGTGAACTCTACATCTGGCGCATCCGTATCATATTGCGTAAAGTCGTGGGTGTCCCAAAACTCGCCCATTGCTTCTAACGAATCAGTTTGTGAGATGCTGCTTAATTTATTTTCGGCCATATCGTCTCCGCTCAGGTGGTTCCATCGAGTTGCTCGGCAAGCCCGATGAGAAGTTCTTCAGGGCCGCGAATGTAGCAGTGCCGATACGCGTTCTTGTACTGAACCACGATATTACTTGGCCGCCGAAAGATCCGTCTCGAGCAAATCGTTGGCTGCTCCAAACCGTCGCATTGACGTCGATAGCTCCGCCGAACGGTCTGGGGTTCAGCGGCGAGAGGACCTCGCCTCCCACCACCCCCCGCCAAAGCCAAAAAGTTGCGCCGATTACCACCCGCGTGACCGAAGGGAACGCGTCCGCTGCAACCCCTGTTCGGCGACGACTCTCTCATTTTTTATTTAAGCCCAAGTGCTATCAAGCCTGCAGGCTTCATCTTTCCTACTTCAATGAGTGATTTAGCTCTGGCTAGATTGCGGGCGGATGTAGTTCCACGCGACTTGCGCGGCGTGAACCTTTGAAGGTAAGAGTTTTCGTCGTAGCTGCGCCTCATGCTCTCACTCCAGCCAAAACAAAGCCCCTCATCTAACACTTGCTCAAACGTAATAGAACTAATTCCAGAGTCCTTTTTATAGATGCGTAACCACATGCCTTCCGAAGAACCATGATGCTCTTCTAACCAAGAACGAAGGTCATCAGCAGATTTAAACGCCAGAATAGGTAAGTCATCAAGTGAGTGCATTGCTAGTTACCGTCGAACTTTTCATTATCGAGCGCATCGCCGGGTATGATCCTCCATCGAGATCATATCCGGCGATGCGCCAGAGATGCTGCTCACGACAACTGATGATAAAGTAACCTGACGCGCCGGGCAATCGCCATTTTTCCAGCGGGTCTACTTCACGGTTGGGGCGAACACTACAACTGATGCGTGGAAACAGCGGATTTTACCCCCGCGTAGGGCGGGATTGACCTGCGCAGCGGCTGCACTACATCCGTTTCTTCCACGAATCCGATGTAGTGCAGCCGTGTCCCCAACTTGAATTACACCTTTTTCCAGCTTCACACAGTCACCTGGCGCCTTGACGCCTTGGCACGCTTTCAACATCGGCGCCGCAGCTTCGATTGCCGCCAACCCTCTAACGACCCAACGCCGCAATCTGCTGCAGGGTTCCTCCAGGCTCCACTCCTACTGCGCCGCGCCGCGCACATATCCATGCGCAACCAGGTAGTCGAGAATCTGCTGCGCGTTCTCTTCGGGTGTGAAGGCCACCGTGTCGAGCGTGATCTCGGGGTTGACCGGCGCTTCGTAGGGGTCGTCGATGCCGGTGAAGCCGGTGATCTCGCCGCGGCGCGCCTTGGCGTACATGCCCTTGACGTCGCGGCCTTCGCAGACCTCGATCGGCGTGTCGACGAAGATCTCGACAAAGCGATCCTTGCCGACCAGGGCGCGCACATCCTCGCGCGTCGCGCGGTAGGGGCTGACCGCTGCGCAGACCGCAATCCCGCCGTGGCGCACGAGCTCCGCCGCGACAAAGCCGATGCGTCGGATGTTGATGTCGCGATCTTCTTTGCTGAAGCCAAGTCCTTTGGACAGATGCGTGCGCACGACGTCACCGTCAAGCACAGTCACTTGGCGCCCGTTCTCTAGCAGCAGCACGGTCAACACCTCAGCCGTGGTCGACTTGCCGGCGCCGCTCAGCCCGGTGAACCAGAGGCAGACGCCCTGGCGGTGACGCGGCGGATAGCTTTCGCTGAGGATGTCGGCCACTTCAGGGCGGGTGAACCAGTCGGGCAGCTGGCGGCCGCGGTTGAGGTAATCGCTGCGCACCTGCGTGCCGGAGATCGAGGCGGTCTGCGCGCCGCTGGGGATCAGCGTCGCTTCTTCATAACGATTCTCGTGCGGCAGGTAGACCATTTCACTAAACGTCAGCACACCGACGCCCAGCTCTGCGCTGTGCTGCTTGGCGAGTTCCTGCGCAGCGTATGGCCCATAGAAGGGACGGCCCAGCGAGTCGTTGCCCGGCCCGGCATGGTCGCGGCCGACAATGAGATGGTTGGCGCCAAAGTTGCGGCGGATCAGCGCGTGCCACAACGCCTCGCGTGGGCCGGCCAGGCGCATGGCCAGCGGCAGCAACGCCAACAGCGAGCGATCCTGGGCGTAGTAGTTGTTGAGCAGCGCCTTGTACGAACGCACGCGCGTAAAGTGATCGACGTCACCTGGCTTGGTCATGCCGACGACGGGGTGCAGCAGCAACGTGCCGTCCACACTGTCGGCCGCGCGCTTGGTGAGTTCTTCATGCGCGCGATGCAAAGGATTGCGCGTCTGAAACGCCACGACATTCTTCCGACCAATTGCGGCAAGACGGGTGCGCGTCTCGACCGGCGTCAGGCGCAGATCGCCAAAATCGTGATGGCGGGGCAGATCGAGCACTTGCAATTTTCCCGACAGGTTGGTTTTGCCCCACCGGTTCATTTCGGCAACCAGCGGATGCGCGGGATCCTGCGTGCCGAAGACAAGCTGGGCGGTGAGCGCGCGATCCCACGTGTAGATCTCCTCCACAGTCAGAATCGCCAGCAGGTTGTTTTTGGCGTCGCGCAGGGCAATGTCCCGATCATAGTGCAGGTCATCGATGTGATCGACCGGCAATGTCACCGGAATCGGAAAGAGGCGTCCATCAGCAAGCCGCATCTCTTCGAGCACACGCGCATAGTCAGCGCGCCCCATGAAGCGCTCCAGCGGCGAAAAGGCGCCGGTGGCGAGCAATTCCAGATCGCACAGCGCGCGGTCGGAGAGCTGGATCGACGGCAGCGTGTTGGCGTAGGCGCGCAGGTCGTCGTGTGCTTCTGGCGCGACGCGCAGGTCGATCAACTGCCCGCCATACGGCTCAATCAAGATGGTTTCGTTTTTTCCAGTATTTTCATTTGCTGCGGTGGAAATCATTTCAGGTTCTCTTTCAGTCGTTAACTATTTGATTTGATCAGCTTGCATAAATTCTAGGTCATCAGGCGCGGATAGAGCGTGCTTGCCCGCCGTAAGAGGATGTGATCTGATAAATCATACAGCAGCCATCACGCTTTCTGAAATCAATTGACGCGGATTTTTCCGGCGATTTGTGCAGCGGCGCTGGCAGCGCATCGTGCAAGCTGGGATCGTGCACACCGACGATTCCGCCCATGTCAAATGGAATCTAAAGAAAGTGACAAGTGCACCTTGACCTTTGCTATGAAAACTGCTATAACCTGTTAACCATTTTACCCATTGCGCATTCCATCGATCTTTCTTGTGTAAGCGTAATGATCTAAAACAAATCACGCTGATAGGACAGGCCGCAACAAAGAATCGCAAAGGCTCAAAACGCAGCCAGCCGCCAGACCATATTCCAATCCCAATTCCATTCAAGTAGGAGCAAAATGACAACCGCAACTGCAGGCTTTATCGATACAGAGCGCCAAAAATTGCTTGGGGAACAAACGCACGTCATCGCCGAGTTAAACAATCTGCGCGATTTAATGCAGGCGGAAGTAGATGTCGAACCGGATGAGGGCGATTCTGAGATCTTTGAGCGCGAGAAGAATGCTGCCTTGATCGCAGTGCTGGAACGCCGATTGATTGATATTGAGACAGCGCTGAAGGCAATTGAAAAGGGCAACTATGGCATCTGCACGCGTTGCGGCACAGCCATCGAAAGAGAGCGCCTCGAAGTCAAGCCTGACGCCACGCTGTGTCTGAATTGCCAGCGTGAAGTCGAACGCCTCAGCCGCCGCAATCGCCCGCAGCGCCAGATCGACTGGTAGGGAGCGTCTTGTGTTGGAAAACGTCTTTGTTTCGCCGCATCCTCTCGCCCAACACAAGCTTACGCTTCTGCGCCGCAAGGAAACTGAACCCAAGAAATTCCGCGAAGTCATCAGCGAGTTGTCGATGATGCTGGTCTACGAGGCCACGCTCGACTTGGGAACGCAGCCAGTAACTGTTGAGACGCCGTTGACGACTGCACAGGGCGCGTTGATGGCGGAAAAAGTCGGGTTAGTGCCGATCCTGCGCGCGGGCATGGGCATGGTGGAAGGCGCCTGGAAATTGCTGCCCCAGGCTGAGGTGTGGCACCTCGGCCTCTACCGGGATGAGCGCACGCTTAAACCGGTCTCCTATTACAACAAGCTGCCCGTGGCGCCCACCGTCGAACTCTGCCTGGTGCTCGACCCGATGTTGGCGACCGGCGGCTCGGCAACGGCGGCGGTCGATGTCCTCAAACGCTGGGGCGTCACGCGCATCAAGTTCGTGGGGCTGCTGGCCGCGCCCGAAGGCATCGCCGCCCTGCACAGTGCGCATCCTGATGTAGTCATTCACGTCGCGACGGTGGATGAGCGGCTCACCGGGACAAAGGATGGGTTCCCGCCAGGCTACATCTGGCCAGGGCTGGGCGACGCCGGCGACCGGCAGTTTGGCACTGCCTGAGTTTGATTTTCCGGTTCGGAAACAGTGTCCATGCCCCTGCGGGGCACAATCGAAAATGGAATTGCCTTTGCGCCTCTGCTTCTCTGCGTCTTTGCATTAAGAAACTATTTTCAAGTCAGCTTATCCATTGTCTTCATCGCTCTCCTGGCGGGCAGCAGCGTGCTCAATCCTGCGCGCCATCGCGAGCAGCAGCGCTGTTTCCTCCGGCTGCAAGGCGGCGCGATAGGCGAGCTGGCGCAGCGTGCGCATCACGGCCGCCGGGTTGTAGCGGAAGAAGCCGATCGACGCCAGCGCGGCCTCGCTGCTCTGGAAAAGGCGTTCGAGCTGAGCCTGCGTCGCCCGCTGCGGTTCTGGCCGTACAGACGACGCAGCGCCCACGACAGCCATGCGCAGTTCGTAGAGCAGCAGCAACACCGCCTGAGCCAGATTCAGCGCCGGATACTCTGGGTTAGCTGGAATCATGGCGATCAGGTGACAACGATCCAGCGCCACCCGATCCAGCCCGTCGGCCTCGGCGCCAAAGAGCAACGCCACCCGCTCCCGCTGGCTGCGTGCGGCCAGCTCACCGGCCAGACCGCGCAGGTCTGTGCTGACAGGCGCGCCGGGATGATGGATGGCGGCCGTGCCGACCACCACATGGCGGTCAGCCAGCGCCGCGTCGAGCGTGGCAAAGTGCTCGATGCGCTCGATCAAATCCTCGCAATGATGCGCCACCCGCTGCAGCTCGCTCACCGCGTAGCTGACCGGCTGCACCAGGCGCAGGTGGCTGAAGCCCATGTTCTTCATCGCGCGCACCACCGCCGCCAGATTGACCGGGTCTTCTGGCCGGTGCAGCACGACAATGACTTCTTCCAGCGCGTCTGACTTGTTCATAAAACTTTGTTGTCTATTGTTGGGTCAGTTCGATTTGCGATGTTCGCATCACAGTCAGGTGGAATGGGCGGGAACGCGTGGTGCGGTTGCTCGAAGCCTGAGACGAAAAGCTAGCAGCGCTGAGGCGCGTTGCAGGCGGCCCCGATTCAGACAGAAAACGCCCACTGGTTTAATTGTCCACCAGCGGGCGTTTTTGTTGCTCTGGCAACTACTGAGGAGTGGCGACCAATTCCACCAGCGGCGCGCCACAGTTGGCGCAGAATTTGTGCTGCGGCGAGACCTGGCTGCCGCACTCGGTGCAGTATTGGGTTGCTCCGCCATTGGCCGGCACGGTGGCCGCGGGCGCGATTGGCGTTACGCTAGATGTGCGACGCCGGCGGGCGATTTCCGCTTCTACGCTGACATCAGCCACAGGCGACGGCGCGATGGCATCGCTGGTGACCAGACGGCGGCGTTGAATCTCGCGCTCCAGGGTGGCGTCCACCCCCGCGCTTTCCGGCGCCAATTGCTCGATCTGCTGCATGAGGCCAATGGCTTGCCGGCGCAGACGCTGGTCGTACTGCTGATAATCTGCTTCGCTCAACTTACCTACGCGGTAATCGAACTCCAGCTCTTTGATGGACGCCAGTACTTGCTCTTTGCGATGAAGAAGCTCTGTCAACCGGTCGTCTTCGATCAATACCGGCGCCGGCCCCTGTTTGAGCAGCGGCCAGACCACCGCGGCGACCGCCAGACCTGATACCAACAAAGCGATCAGAAGTCCAATCATGAACGACATACCAGATTCCTTGGAACTATTTTCACTCAATCGTCGCCAGTTGCATAGGCCAGCGCGCGCACGCTTTCATTGCGACGGCGCACTGGATTGGGCCAGGCCGCGATCAGGGTGCCAATCACCAACACAATGCCGCCCACCCACATCCACATCGTCAGCGGGTTGATGTAGATCGTAAAAGTGGCGGAGGCGCCGCCGTCATCCCAGCCATTCAACACCACGTAGACGTCTTCGATCGGCGACATATGCAGCCCGACTTCACTGGTCGGCATATCGGGCGCCTTGTCATAGATGTTGCGCTTTGGCACGACAACCGCAACCTGCTGGCCGCTGTCTAGATGGAAGGCTTCGAGCTGGGCGCCGAACTCCATCAGGTTGGCTTGCCGATCGGTCTGCATCCCGTTGTAGACGATCTGATACCGGCCCACGGTGGCGCTTTCGCCCGTAGCCAATGTCACACTCAGTGACTGTTGATAGAACTCATTCCCGATCACGGCCACGCCGATCAGCACGATGCCGATGTGGACGATGTAGCCGCCATAGCGACGGCCATTGCGTCTCCATAAATTTCCAATCGCGACGAGCGCATTTTCTCCGGTGGTCGAGCGACGCGCCTGCACGCCGCGCACATACTCCTGTATGATCGTAGCGACCACAAACGCACAGATCGCCAACCCGATCATTGGGTAGAGGCTACGCGCCACGACAAAGACGAAAACGCCCACTCCCAGCGCCGCCAGCGTGGGGAAGGTGAATTGCTTGCGGAACGCGGCCAGGCTCGTGTGCCGCCAGCCCAGCAAAGGGGCCACGCCCATCAGCAACAAGAGCAGCAAAAAGAGTGGCCCATTGACCTTGTTGAAGAAAGGTGCGGCCACGCTGATGCGTTCGCCGGTCAGGATCTCGCTGAACATGGGGAAGAAGGTGCCCCACAGCGTGGCAAAGGCAATGCCGGCAAAGAGCCAGTTGTTGGCCAGGAACGCGGCTTCGCGACTGCTGTACGAGTCAATAGTGTGCTCGCCGCGCAGCAGCGGCAGGCGGTCGAAGAGCAGCCAGAGAAAGCCAAACAGGATGATGACCAGAAAGCCGAGGAAATAGGGGCCAACGTCGCTGCGCGCAAAGCTGTGCACGCTTTCGAGCACGCCGCTGCGTGTGGTGAAGGTGCCGAGGATCACCAAAAAGTAGGTCAACCAGATGAGCACAACGTTCCACACTTTGAGAATGCCGCGCTGCTCCTGAATAATGATGCTGTGAAGGAAAGCCGTGCCTGTCAGCCAGGGGAGGAAGCTGGCGTTTTCCACCGGATCCCAGGCCCAGTAGCCGCCCCAGCCCAGTTCCATGTACGCCCACTGGCTGCCCATGATAATGCCGGCGGATAGAAACATCCACGGGATGAGCGTCCAGCGGCGTACGGTATGCACCCATTCGTTGTCGAGTCGCTTGCTCATGAGCGCGCCGACGGCAAAGGCAAAAGGCACCACCATCCCGACGTAGCCCAAATAGAGCATCACAGGATGGATAATCATCCAGTAATTCTGCAACAGCGGGTTGAGTCCCTGGCCATCGGGCGGGACGAACCCCACGCGTTTGAACGGATCCGCCGCAAAGACAAGCAGGGTGAGGAAGAAGAGCGAGGTCGCCAGCAACACACTGTTGACATAGGGCATCATGACCTGATGGCGATGACGATTGGCAAATGCCACAATGGCGCTGTAGCCCGAGAGCAGCAAACACCAGAAAAGCAGGCTGCCAGCCTGTCCACCCCACAACGCCGAGAATTTATAAAAGGTCGGCAACGCTCGCTCGGAGTGGTTCCACACATAGCTTAGCTGGAACGCGTCGCTCAGCAGGCCATACCACAGAATGACGGTGGCAACCAGCACCAGCGCGGCTACAGCATAGACGGCGTTGAAACTACTCTGGATCAGGCGGGTGTTGCGCTGCTGACCGCCGAAGTAGCCGCCCAGAATACCAAACGCCGCCAGCACCAACGCGGCTAACAGGATTAAGTGACCTATGTCAAAGATCATGTTGCGCTTCCCTCTATATACGCTTTACGCTTACGGGCGAATTTGGTCCAAAAGTTCATCCAGGCGATTCTGGCTGACAATTGGCCCAATTACAAGCTCCTGAATGTTGCCCTGCGGGTCGATGAAAAAAGTCTCCGGCACGCCTTTGATGCCGTAGCGCCGCGCGGCCGCGCTTTGCAGATCAGGCCCACTCGGATAGGTGATGTCGAATTCAGCCAGGTAGGCTTTGGCAGCCGGCTCCTGGTCGAGATAGTCCAAGCCGATAAAAACAATGCCGTTCTCTTTTTCGCGGCGCCATGCCGCTTCCAGCAGGGCGGCTTCATCGCGGCAAGGGTTGCACCAACTCGCCCAGAAGTTCACCACGACGCCCTGGCCCCGCAGGTCTTCGAGCGCAATCGTTTCGCCTTGAAATGTGGTAAAGGTGAACGAAGGGGCTTCCCCAGCCGCGCGCTGCTCCGACTGATTGGTTTGCACCAGGCGGAGCGCAAGAAGTACGACAAACCCCACCAGTATCAGCACGAAGACCGCCTGCCAGATGCGCACGGCGCGCTTGCTTGCGGGCTGTTCCCGATCGGCGCCGGCGGCTGGGGGTCGGTCAGATGTTGTAGCCTCAGTCATAGCGCTTCAATTCCTCTTCAAGCCGATCGTAATACTCGTTGTTGGCCGCGGCCGGCGATGGCGGGGGTTCGGTGGTCTTGGATGCGATCATCCCGCGCATACGGCGCCACACAAAAACGCCGCCGCCGATCATGACCGCCACAGGTAAAAGCCAGGCCAGCCAGTTGAAACCTTCCAATGGCGGTTCGCCTAATACCTGCGGGCCATATTGAGCCACAAAATAGTTTTTGATGTCGTCTTTGGGTTCGCCAGCCGTCAACTTGTCGGCGATCACTTCGCGCATCTGCTCGCAGGCTTTGAGTTCGCACGCATCGAGGCGTACGCCGCTACAAAGTGGGCACCACAACTCGTCGGCCACATCTTTGACTTCATTAGCAGTCACCGTGGCTGGCGGTTCGACGGCGCTATCCTGAGATTTGGCGGATGGGACGCTCCCGGAAAGACAAAACAGAAGCGCCAGTAAAGACAATGAGAAAAAAAGTCGCTGATGAATTCGAAGCATGGCAGATTGTAGAAACCCCTTGAACACCCTGTAAATCGCAGCAGGGATTATACCACAACTTTCGACCAACCGCTCTCAATCCACAGCCGTTTCACCAAATTTTTAATTTCAGTGGTTTACGATTGGTCGTGATGGCTTCAGCCATTTCAGAGAGAGCAACAGAGAGGGGCAACGACTGAAGTCGTTACTGCGGTGAGAATCGTGAACTGCTGAATTTTCTAGATTCCTGAGCATCGAGGGAATAAGGAAGGGGCCGGGCGTGTACATCGCCCGACCCCTGTTTTGGCGGAAGCAACCTGAAGCAAACCGTCCGGTTACGGTCTGGTCATGGCCGAGACATCACCGCCCAAATCCTCAATGCTGTCATAGAGGGTTTGGATGATGTATTGGCCGTTGTGCGCATACGAACCCGGATCCTTGGTGGCCCACTGGTAGTTGTAAGCGCCGCGCAACAGCCGTGGCGACCATCCACTGAAGCTATTATCATAGGCAGCTTCTTCTGGGTCAACCACGCCATTGGCATTGGTGTCCATAAAGAAGTACGGATAGCTGTGGCTGTCGTAGGCGATCGGCGTTCCCAGTGTGTCTGCTGCGTAGGTCTGAATCGCTGCAAACAGCACCTCAGTCATTGTTTCGATCTCGTAGTACAGCCCTTCTTCGTCGTCGCCATCGCCATCGAAGTCCGTCAACGTGTACCGGATGTCCTGCAGCATGGCGCCGTCTTCAAGCTCTTCGTGACACTCGGCGCAATCCTCGACCTTGACTTCCAGCCCGTGGACGCTGTGGCAGTCCGCGCACTGATTGACGTCACCGTCGCCATGGTCGAAGAAGCCAAGGTATTCCTTGCCTTCGTACTGATACGCACCCATTGCCTCCGCGCCCCATCGGGTCGCGCCGGCGGCAAAGTAATGCGGATTGAGGAAACGCAGACCTTCGGCCTGTTCGTCCGGCTCGGCATCGCCGATCGCTCGGTTGACGCTGACCGTAGATTCGCGACCCTGATGGCAGTTCAAGCACAGATTGGTGTCCGCATCGCCGCTGTCGATAACGGCGCCACTGGGGAACTTGACGGGTTCTGTCTCATAGCGCGTGAACTCGACCAGGTCGTTGTGGCACGTGGCGCATTCCAAGCCGTTGGATGGTGGGGCAGAGATGTTGACGCCTTCGGCCAACGCCAGCGGCAGGCCGCTCGCGGTGTGGCACTTGGCGCACGATCCCGGCACCGCGCCTTCGGCGTCCCAGTGGCGGAACGCTTCCTCGGACCCGGCGAAGTGTCCGGCGTCAATGCGGCGCATAGCCGTCATGTCCACCGGTTCAGCAATCGCCTCGTTGAGGGTGGCAATCGAATCGTACAGCAACTGGATGACGTACTTGCCCCCGTGTGTGTACGCGCCCGGATCCTTGACCGAGGTCTGATAGTTGTAGGCGGCCTGCAACAGGCGCGGCGTCCAGGCGGCAAAGCCATTGTTGAAGGCAACTTCCCCTTCCTCCAGCTCGCCGCTGCCGTCGGCGTCGACGAAGAAGTACGGATAGCTCGCCGAGTCATAGCCGATCGGCGTGCCGGCAACTTCGGCGGCGTAGGTCTGAATACTGGCAAACAGCGTTTCCTGTAAGCCCGCCAATTCATAGTAGATGCCCTCTTCCAAGTCGCCGTTGCCGTTGTAGTCGACTTCGGAGCCAGCCATGCGGATATCCTTCAGATCGTCGGTTGAAGCGACATCTGTATGACACTCCGTACAGCCTTCCAACTTGATTTCAAGCGTGTGGGAATTGTGGCAGTCGTCGCAGGTTTCATAACCATCGACGTGCGCAAACATCGCGTCGTAGCTGTTGCCATCAAACTCATAGCCACCCTTTGCCAGCGTGCCATACTTGGTGGCGGCCGCGGCAAAATAGTGGATATTCTTGAAGCCGAGCTCTTCGCTGACTGTATCGAGGTCTACGCCGGCGTCAGCAATCGCTTGATCGACGCTGAACTTCGATTCGCGCCCCTGATGGCATTCCATACAACGCGCCTCGGCGCCCAGCCCGGTGATCTCTATGCCCGAAGGCATAACGACACTGGTCTTGGAGACTGTCACGTCGTTGTGGCAAGCCACACAGTCGACTACAGTTCCGATTGGATGTGGCGCATCCACCACGCCGGCTTCGCTGTCATCCACCCCCAGAAAGTCCTGATACCCCGTACTGCTGTGGCATTTGGCGCAGGCTTCCGGGACGACTTGTGGATCATCTTCATTCCAGTGGGTGAATGCTTCGGCAGCCGCATCGGCATGACCGGACGACATCCACTCCTCCAGGAATGGCACCTGAACCGCGGCTGGTTCAGCCGGTTCCTCTTGCATTGGCGGGGCAGCGCTGGCAACGCCAGCCGCCAACAGCAAGACAAGCATCGCTGTTATTACCGCAAAAATGAGAGTCTGACTCTTTCTCACTCTGTTACCCCCCTTCGGGTTCCATATTCGCCTATTGATTTAGGCTCGAGGAAAAAGAAAACGAAAAGTGACGACTAGTCCAAACTTAATTTTTGGCTTGCTCCTTTCTGCTGCGTGGTGGGGATGGATAAGCCGCTGTTGCGCGCCCAGTGGTTGCTTCCGCCATTTAAACAAAAATGCATGCTGGGAAATGACAGCAAAGTAGTGAGAACGCTTACAATTTTACAACGCTTTCCAGCCAGATGCAATGCAGCTTTTCGACGCGCTTGCTGCTCTATTGAACAGAGCGGGGTTCGGGTGTTAGCGGTGTAAATATATCAATGTTCTGACGTGGCACAGTCGTGATCGCCGTCTGTTCATAGGTGACAAAGAAGTAGAGACCAATCAACAAGAGAGTGATGATGACCCCGGCCGCGGGGATAAAGACGCGCCGGCGGCGGCGTATACTTTCCGGGTCCGCGTCAACGCCCACGCTCCCCTGTTCGATCGCGTGCAATTCGAGGGCATGTTCTTCTTCCATCTCTTCGTGGCTGATATAGCCAGTGAACATGCTGCGGTTGAAGCGCTTGACATGCACGTTGTAGAAGTGCCAGGTAATGATCGAGAGCACCGCCAGCAGCGCCTCACCGCCATGCGCGGCCTTGGCAGCCGGGATGAACTCCCCCGGCAGAATAGATGTGGTGGAGATCGGGTTCCACAGCATGAAGCCGGTGATCACCATGACGACCGTGCCCCAGATTACAGCCCAATATTCGACCTTTTCGCCAAAGTTGTAGCGCCCCATGCGCGGCGCTGTCTTGACGATGCCCAGATTGTGACCCAGCGCCTGCAAGCCGTCCTTGACATCCTGCATCCCGGGCAGCATTGTAAGCGCCACGCGTCTCACAAAGATACGGTAAGTCACCGCAACAAAGTGATAGATGGTGCCGATAATCAGCAAGACAGCGGAGGCGCGATGGATAATGCGCACCATCTCGATCCCGCCCATCGCATTGATCATAAAACTGGCCCACGGCTGCAGCGAAAACATCTGCGGCAGACCCGTGATGGCAAGCGCAGTGAAGCTGATCAGCAGGATGATGTGCTCGATCCGTTGGAAGATATTGAATCGGTGATAGTGGAGCTGTGGATTACTCACCTTTCGACCCCTTTCGTTTGCGCTGGAATCGTTCTCGAGTGCGCCGCAAGATGTCGGTGCCGATGAAAAGCACAAAGCCGCCGATCGTCGCCGGAATCACAATCATGTAGAACAGATCGACAAAGTAGACGAGCGGGTTGTGCTCCAGCGAAGGCTTGAAGTGGCTGGTCCACGAATCTGGAAAGTTCTCATTGGCGTCCGGGTGACATTGCTGGCACGTGGCAAGCAGGTTGGCTTTGATGATCTGTGAATTCTCATCGGTGGCGGGCAAAATATTGTGGACCCCATGACAATCGTAGCAGACCGCCTTATTCGTCTCCTCATTGCTTCCATGTCGCTCGAACAGCGTGACTGTTGTCCCGTGGAAATCGGCCACATACGTGTCGAACACCTCGGTCGAGATGTTGTATTTTTCCATCATGTCGACGTCGGCGTGACACCGTCCGCACATCTGCGGCGAGCTTAAACGAAATTGCGCGGTCGTGGGGTCGGGGATGTCATGGACGCCGTGGCAGTCTGTACAGACCGGGACATCCGGGTTGTTTTCGCCGAGTAACGCCGCGCCGTGCACGCTGGCCTCATACTGCTCGTTAATTTCGGCATGGCAGTTGCCACATGTCTGTGACACGCGTTCGCGCGGCTCGTCCGGATCGTGGATGGCATGGTTGCCGTGACAGTCGGCGCAAGTGGCCGCCTCCAAGTTGCCATCTGCAATGTGCTGGGCATGGACGCCGTCAGCATTCAGCTCGAAGATATCGGTGTGACAATCTTGGCACACTCGCTGCATGGAGATGGTAAGCTCGCGGCGCGTCTCCGCATCGATCGGCTGGTGCGGAAAGCCCGACAGCGCCTGGTCTTGATGGCAATCTGTACAGCGCAGCGTCGTGTATTGCACGCCTTCGATGACCTGCTCGCCATGCACCGAATCGACAATATCCTGCGGATTGACATGAAGTTCGACGGTGTCGCCCGACGATAGCGTCAATTGGCTGGTGAGCAGGCTGTGACACGTCTGGCACTTGGCGTCCTCGCGCTGCGGTGTGCTGGCGTGACAGGTCTCGCACGTCTGGCCGGCGCCTAGATTCGCCGCCAACTCGGCGTGTACGTCGCCAACGTGAGGGTCCGCAAATTCCTGATGACACTGCTGGCAAGTCCCCACCGGGTCGGCCTGCATCGCCGCAACGGGCGCGGCAGCGTGCCCGCCGTGGCAATCGACGCAGTTTGGCAGATTGCTGGCGTCCTCTGCCTGGAGATGGCCGGGATTGTGCACCTCCGCAGAGACGTGACATTGCTCGCAATTTTGCGCCACTTCACTGTGAAATTGCGCCAGATCCTGGGCAGGATTTTCGCCGTGGGGGAATTGATAACGCTGGCGCGGCGTGTGACAGTCGGTGCAGTAAACCGGCGCGGCCGCGCTCACGCCATGCACCGATTGTTCAAGCACCACCGGATCAATGCCGGCATGGAGGATGTCGCCTGAGGGCAACGTCACGGTTGCCGCGCTGTCGCTATGACAGAGTTTGCACGCGGCGTCAGGCGGTGGCTGCGGCAGCGGCGGCACTGTTTGCGCCAGCGCCGGTCGGCTCCACAATAGGGCGCCGCCGATGACCACATACCAGATGACAAGCCCCACCGTGCGGGAAAAGCGAGTATTGACGGTTTGAATTCCCCTACAGTGATCCATTGAATTAATCCACTTTAGCTCTGGGGAGGGCAGACTGTTTGGATGGCGGGTCAACGCTTGTTTTCGCTGCCCGCCAACGCACGATCATGGAAGCCGAGCGAAACTTCCTGCAGGCGTGCATCCTCCAAAACGGGACCGCGCCCTGCTTCGCTGTGACATGCCTTGCAAGCAAAGTCCACCGTCACATAAGGCTCCGCCTGCGTGCCGTCGCGATTGAACTGCGACTTTGCATTCGGATTGATGGCAAACAGGTGAGTGCGTACATCCCCACTGAATCGCTCTGCATCCGCGACTGCACTCTTGGTGATGCGCGGCATGTGACAATCCACGCAAGAAGCATGTTTGCGGTCAGTAATTTTCTGATATTCATCCTGTTCAAAATGACAGGTCTCGCAGTCCGCTTTGTCCGCGCCGTCTCCATACACCGTCGATTGATGCGGATTATGACAGTCCACACAATTCATCACACGTTTTTTGGAGGAGAACAGCTCACTGTACTGCTGGTTGTGATCGATAAAACCGTCGTGCGCCTCGATGGTCATGGCCTCAGTGCGGATGTGACAGGCGCCGCACGACTCGCTGTCGCGCGCCACCGGCAGCGTGATCAGATAAGGGCTGTTGACGTGATTGCTGCCCGGGCCGTGACAATTTTCGCACCCGACGCCATCTTCGACCCACACGCCGATCAGCCCCGGCAGCCCCTCTTGGTTGCCTTCGGCAATGTAGCCGGTGGTGTGGCACTGCGCACAGTCAAAGGGGACTTCTTCACCCGCATGGTAGGCAACCCAGCCTGCTTTGGCATCAAGCTTCTTGTTTTCCAAATTATACTGGGTGAGCGCGTCGGCGTCGCCGGTGATCAGGTTGCCCTGCTTGTCGACAAAACGCGCCATCCAGCCATATCCACCGATCACATAGTGGATGTCGTCCCATGTAAACCCGTCCGGCGGATCGGGAATCTTGGACTCTGGAAATTTCGGCGCCGCGCCCTCGGCAACCTTGACCAGGGCCCAGGCGTGACCCGTCTCCATGTACGTCTCATGCAGATCGGCATGGCACTCCTGGCACGCGGCGCTGCCAACGTAGGTGGGTTCTGTGTAACTGAGTCCTGGATCACCCTGCGGGCCAGTGGGTCCTTGCTCTCCGCTGGGACCAGGCGGGCCGATGGGGCCGGGCGCGCCGGCAGGCCCAGGTTTCCCCGGCGGGCCGATCTGCGCCGACGACGTGGCGACGCACCCGGCCATCAGCACAAGCGCAGATAAGGCAACCAGCAAAACGAAGATGTTTTTCATATCCGCACACTCCTTGTCCTGCAGAAGCTGACAAAGGTCAACCGCATCATTATGTTGATCCGGCAACATGACCAGTTGCATCGAGCCGGCGCACAACATCCAACAACTGGCTCTTCAAGGCTGCGCGCCTGCGCAGCCATTCGTTGTTGTTCATCTGCCCCAATGCATGAAGGTCGTCGATGCGCGCCACTTCAGTCAGCAGTGATTCGCGCACGGATTGCAAATCTTGTCGCGATGACGCTGCGGCAAATGCCCCGCGCTGCATCGCAACCCCTACCAGCCCCAGCAAAATGGCGGCGACGATGGCAAGCATGGCGTAGGAAACCCACGTCTCCAGCGGCGGGGCCACCGTGGCGAGTTGGCTTGCGCCGCCTTCGGTCGCAGCGCCGACCGAGCGCGGGTCTGCGGCGCCGCGTTCAGGCAATCCTTGCAGCTTGACTTCGACCTCGCCAGGGCCAAAGGCATCCTGTCCCCAGACCTGATATTCTGCCCCCTGAATATTCTGGATGCTGTCGAAGGCCATCGCTGGCACATCGACGCGCAGGTTGGGGAAATTGGAGACCAACAACGAGAGCACATCCACCGGATAGTCAAAGGTCTGTTTCAGGTCAAAGCTTGTGCCCTGAGAGGGAATCGCATATTGCGCAATGATCTGTTGGGTGCTGTCGCCGGGCGTCACCGGCATGGTGTCATAGACGACATCGCCCACCTGGCGGAAACGATCACCCAATGCGCCGTTCTGAAAAGACAACTCCTGGGCGTCGGGCGGTAGCTGGATCCCGACTGTCACAGGGACATCAACGCCTTCCACGGTGCGCCCGACAAAGGTGCGATCGCCTTCGTTGCCCACGAGGTAAATCTGAAGAACGACCAGCGCGCCAGGCTGTGCGTCCAGGATCCAGTGCACCCGGTTGAGGCGGAGGTCGTCAGGGCTGTCTGTGATGCCAAAAACATCGATGCTCGTATCCACCACCGGCTGATCCGGCGTCAGTTTGACCATGCCGCTGCTGTAGCTGACGCCTTCCGCCAGCACCGTGGCGAGATAGGTCAGATTTGGATCGACCGCCAGTCCTTGGAAAGTAAAGGTGTTGCCCGCGCCCACGGTTCCGGTGAAGGTGGCAACCTGGTCAAAGCCCAGATACGCATCCAAAAAGACATTGCCACTTTCGACCTGTTGCGGCGCATCCACGCCAAAGACGATCTGCCCCGTAATCGCGCCGGCGCCGGCGCGATAGGCTGACGCCCATGGTGGAATATAGCTGAAGGTGCGGATATATTCGAGCGTGTCTTCCTTCTGCGCCTGCGACCAATCCGCGCCAAGCTCGCCGTGCGCAGCATTCCACCCGGCCAGCCAATCGGCCTGGCTGGCAAAGGTCGTATACGCCAGGTCGGTAAAATCATTCAGATTTCCCTCAGCTTCCGGCCCATCGCCGGCGCCGGCGTCGCCATGACAGGCGGCGCAACTTTCCGCATAAAGTTGCGCGCCAGCCGCGGTGGCGGCTTCCTCCGTGTGCAGGCTCCACGCAAAAGCGACCGTGTTCCAGATTTCATCGTCGGTCAATTGATTCAACCACGGCGGCATCAACTTTTGCAGCCGGCCAAATTTGGTGGTGTGAAAGAGCATGGCCGGGCTGAGCTCCCACATCGCCGCCTGATCGGCAAAGGCCGTCGGCGGGCTGGGCAAATCGGCTACGTTGGGGCCGTCGCCAAGTCCTTGCGCGCCGTGACAAGGCGCACAATTTTCCAGATAGCTGGCGCGGCCCGCCGCGGCAAATGGCAAACTGGCAGGAACGGCCACCTGCGCCGGGTCATAAGGTGGAGACTCGCGCACGTTCTGATCCTGGCTGAACGCAGGCGTCGTCTGCAAAGAGACGAGCAGGCTGATTCCGATCAAAGAAGCGACGAGGAGGGCGACAGGGGCGCGGCGCGTACGGTAAAACGACAAACAGATGAACATGGGTTGTATTGAACCTAAACGGATGAAACAAGCAGGCGCTCTGCCGATCGACTTCCGGCAAGGTCGCCTCTTGTTCGGGCAATCCTGGCGTATTGATGATCAGGAGTTGGCTTTGGCAAAAACTTCTTCCGGTTCCTCTTCATACCGGCTGGGGCATTTGAGCAACAGGGTTTCCGCCTGGAAGGAGCCATCTGGCAGCAGTTCGCCCTCGACAATGGCCGAGGCCGCGCGCTGAAAATTGTCGGGACGTGGTCCGGAGAAAACAATCGGCAACTGGCTGCCATTTTCATCGGCAATGGCAAAGCGCAGCGTTACTTCCCGTGGTCGCCAATCTTCGCTGCCATCGACGACGATGCCGCTGACGCGCACGCGTTCCCCAACCAGCGAGGCGCTGCGACCGTGCAGTTCGCTCACGGTCATGTAATAGGCGCCGGTCGACATCGTCGCTTGCACCATGAGCGCGATCACCAGCCCGATGAGCAACAGACCACCCACCAAAAACTTGAGATTCTTGCCCGATGCTTTACTTTCGGCCAGGTCAGCCGGTATCACCTGGATCTGCGGAGTATATTGAGACATGTTTTATCCTTATCCTCTCGACAGCTTATTCATCACATGCTTCTCTGCAATATGATTTGCGGCAAAGGTCGCTCGCGGTGTGGTGCGCATAAACGTGACGCACACAAACGTGATGCGCACAAACAGTGCCGTGAAGGGGGGACAATGCCAAGTCGTGCTACATTCTATACACGAATGTAGCACGACTCACCATATCGGACAAACTTCACTTTGTCACCGGCTAGATGTCCAGGTTATTGGATAAAATTTGGATAAAATACTTGAATCTTCAAACATTTTTCCAGCGATTTTTCTAAAACCCTTGCAGCTTATTTAACTCCGCCACGCGCGCTGGCAACTGAGCAATGCGTTGCAGTAGAGCAAGCCGGGCGCGGCGCACAGTTTCTTCTTCGGCGTTGACGAGCACGCGTTCAAAGAATGTATTGATAGGCGTCTGCAATGCGCGCAACGTTTCACCAAGCAGGACAGCCGGCTCCGGCGCCGCCGCAAGTGCAGCTTCGGCAGCAGCATACGCGGCATGGAGTTCATGCTCCACCGGCTCGACATAGGCTGCTTCATCCAGCGCCATCTGTTGGTCCAGGCCGCGCGTGATGCGCGCCGCGCGGGCATAGGCGGTGAAGGCGTCATGCCACCACGGCTGTTGCACGATTTCGCTTAACGCAGTGCAGGCGCGCACAGCGGCTGTTGGGTTGTCGCCACGCACCGCCAGCACGGCTTCGACCACATCGAAGGCAAAGCCCTGGTCCGCAAGCACGCCCTGCAGACGCCGCTCCACAAACAGCGTGGTCTCATTGATGGCTGCGGCGCTGACGGCAACCGGTTGCTGCGTTGCTGCGGCTTCCAGCCCCGCGCGTACACTGAAATCGACGCCAGCCGCGATCAGGCTGTTGACAATCCCCAACGCAGAACGGCGCAACCCAAAGGGATCAGCGCTGCCGGTGGGAATGGCTTTCACCGCGAACAGACCGCTCAGCGCGTCCAGTTTGTCGGCCAGCGAGAGGGCCAGTCCAGGCAACGACGCTGGAACAGCATCACCGGCAAAGCGCGGCAGATATTGCTCGCGAATGGCCTGGGCAACGGCCGCTGATTCGCCGCTCTGGCGTGCGTAAATCTCACCCATGACGCCCTGCAGGCTGGTCATCTCGACGACCATGTGAGTCATCAGATCAGCTTTGCTCAGCGCAGCCGCGCGCTCGACTGTGCTTACTTCCTCCGGCGCGGCGCCCAGCATGTGGGCGATCTGTGGGGCCAGCGTCTTGAGCCGGGCCACGCGGTCAAGCATTGAGCCGAGTTTGGCATGAAAGGTCAGCGTCGCCAGGCGTGAGGAATAGCTTTCCAGCGGCCGCCCCGTGTCCGCGCGGTGGAAGTAGGCGGCGTCGGCGTAACGTGCGCGGATCACGCCCTCGTAGCCTGCGCAGACGACCTCCGGATGCGCCAGTTCGTTACTATTGGCGACCGCAACAAAATGGTTGACGAGCGCGCCGTCCTTGAGCACCGGGAAGTAACGCTGGTGCTTCTTCATCACGCCGATCAGGACGGGCGCGGGCAACTCCAGATATTTGGCCTCAAAGGTTCCCAGCAAGGCTTGTGGCGCCTCGACCAGATCGGTCACCTCGTCGAGCAGAGCGGCCTCGTCGGGGATGCTGCCGCCGATGCTGGCCGCGGCCTGCGCCACAAGTTCGGCCACCAACTGGCGCCGCTCTGCACGGTCGACTACGATGCCTTCCGCGGCCACGGCATCGAAGTAGGTCTGGGCGTCTTTGATCGCAAACGTGGTGAAGCCACCTGCCGGCAGGCGCGCCGCGGCATCGGCAAAGCGCGGGCCGCGGCTGATGCTGCCACTGGCAACGCCCGCCCACGTAAACGGCGCGACCTGTGTCCCGAGCATAGCAACCATCCAGCGCAATGGGCGCGAGTAGGCGATGCCGCTGCTGTTCCAGCGCATCGCCTTGCCCCAGCGCAGCCCATTGAGCAACTCCACGCAGAGCGCGGGCAGGACCTCAGCGGTGGGCCGGCCTGTCACGCGCTTGACTGCATAGACATAGTTGTCACGCACCTCGATCTGGTCAAGACGCACGCCCTGGCCGCGCGCAAAACCTTCAAGCGCTTTGGTCGGCTGATTCAGCGCGTCGTACGCTTGCGCCAGCGCGGGGCCGCGTTTCTCCACCAGCTCGTCGGCCTGCATCGGCGCCAATTCGGCAACAAAGGCGACCAGGCGCCGCGTCGTCCCGGTGACGCGCAGCGTGTCGTAGCTCAGCTTGTACTGCGCCAGCAAGGCGGTGAGCTTCTCCTCGATCTGCGCGATTCCATCGACGACATCCTGTGGCGGCAGTTCTTCGGAGCCAAGCTCCAGCACAAAGGCTTGGGGAGATTGGAGGGTGGAGATTGGAGATTGAGAGATGGAGAGATTGCCGGTGATCTCCGCTTCTCCCTGTCTCCCCATCTCCTTGTCTCCCGCGCCGTTTTCTTGCAGCCATGGAAACTCCAGCCGCCGGCGCTGTTCGACGTACAACTCGGAGACCGCTTTGGCCTGGCCGCGCATGTCCGCGAAAAACTTGGCGCGTTCGGTGACGCCGATGGCGCCGCGCGCGTCGAGCAGATTGAAGGTATGGCTCTGGCGCAACACGTAATCATGCGCCGGAATCGTCAGCCCGCGCGCAATGCACGCCTCGGCTTCGGCCTTGTAGATCTCATACAGCCGCTTCATGCGCTCCACATCGGCCAGCTCAAAGTCGTAGACGCAGTGTTCGACCTCCGGGTCGCGATAAAGCTCGCCAAACGTATGCCGTCCATCGACATCGATGTCCCACACCTGGGTCTTGTGCTGCAGGTACATGACGATGCGGTCAAGGCCGTAGGTGATCTCCACGCTGACCGGGTCGAGCGGCAGGCTGCCCGCCTGCTGAAAGTAGGTGAATTGCGTGATCTCCTGGCCGTCCAGCCAGACTTCCCACCCCAGGCCCCAGGCGCCCAGCGCGGGCGATTCCCAGTTGTCCTCGACAAAGCGGATGTCGTGGCGCGTACGGTCGAGGCCGATCGCTTCCAGGCTGGCAAGATAGAGTTCCTGTGGATTGCCTGGATCCGGCTTCAGGATCACCTGATACTGATGGTGCATCTGCATCCGGTTGGGATTCTCGGCGTAGCGGCCATCGTCGGGGCGGAAGGAGGGCTCGACGTAAGCCACATTCCACGGCTCTGGGCCGAGCACGCGCAGCACTGTGGCCGGGTTCATCGTGCCGGCGCCGACCTTCTCGCTGTAGGGCTGCCAGATCGTGCAGCCATGCGCAGCCCAGAATTCATGCAGACGCATGATCACTTCTTGCATAGACGGTGGTTTGGACATCGGAAAACTCACATGCTAGCGGGGGGTGCAGGACGAGGGGCGCATCATGCCGCCGTCGCCGCTGTCCCTCACGAAAATAGAAATTTGATCACAGCGCGCGCATGGGCACAGGAACAAAGGTCAAAATAAAAATTACAATCACGATAAAGCCGATGACGCGGCGCCGCGTGTCGAGCGTGGTGACATCGTCCAGGGCCGGCGGGTGTTCGACGCCGATCATGACCACGATCAGGAACAGCCACAAGAACCAGCCAGGATAGCCAATGCTGCCGATGACGGGCAGAAACTGCTGTACGAAGGGCAGCCCTGCCAGCGCCAGGATCGTCAACAGGCCGACGGTCACCAGGTTTGCGTAGCGCGCCTTGGAGCCGAACATGGCAAAAACGGTGTGGCCGCCGTCAAGCTGGCCAACTGGCAGCAGGTTGAGCGCCGTGACCAGCAGCCCGATCCACGCGGCAAAGGTGATCTGGTTCATCATTACGTCACGGCCGGTCGCCGCGTTGGGCAGGATTTCGCCGAGCACTAAAAACTTGGCGGCGAGATAGAAGATGCTGTTGCCCTCCACCATCAGCCCGGCGGCCGGCGGCGGCACAGACACCACGCTGGACGCCAGTCCGATGAAGAGCAGCGGCGCGGCCAGCGCCAACCCAGCCAACGGGCCGGCTACGCCAATGTCAAAAAGTTTGCGGCGGTCGGGGATCGGCTCTTTCAGTTGGATAAACGCGCCCAGTGTGCCGAAGGTCAGCGGCATCGGGATGAAGTAGGGCAGCGTCACCGCAACTTTGTGATAGCGCGCCGCAAAGTAATGGCCAAACTCGTGCGCGGCCAGGATGCTGAGCAGGGTGGCGGCAAATGGCAATCCTTGCATCAGATTCTCAGGGCGCAGAAAATCCCACGCCGAGTTGATCACCAATCCCGTGTCACCATACAACGACCCGACAAAGAGCGTGCTGATAACGGTCAGGATAAAGAGCACGGCGTTGATCCAGACGCGCGGCCGGCCAGGTCGCACGACGCCTGGGAAAATGCGCACGTACACATCGTCCGGCTGCACACTGCCGAGTTGCGCACTGTCGAGCTGCACGCCGGTGGCCGCGCGCTCTTCCGCCGCAGAGCGGAGCGTCGGCGTGAAGTTGCGTCGGGCCAGCTCTGCCTGCCAGCGGGGAAAGGCTTCATGGCTGGGACGCAGCAGCCGTCCACGCAGGAGCAGCACGCCTTGTTTTTCCGGCTCACGCGGCGCCTGGATCGATTCGATCAGCAGGTCGGGTTCGATAATGCTGCGCAATTCGTTCTGCATCAGCGCCGAGGGCCGCGGGCTGATGGGTGGCGCAGCAACGGCTGGCGGTAAAGGTTCGCTCACAGATTGCACCAAATTTCTGTCGATACTTCCAGATAACGATCTACCATTATGCTATACTGCATCGGTTTTAAGGAAACCTTATACGGAAAGAGAACGCTATGAGCAATCATCCATTTCTTCAGCGTCTGGTCGAGACGCCGCTGTTGGCCGACGGTGCGATGGGTACGATGTTGTACGCCAAAGGCGCCAGCAGCGAGCAGTGCCTGGAGTATCTCGTCCTGTCCAAACCGGCATGGGTGAGCGAGATTCACCAGGCCTATGCCACGGCCGGCGCCGACATCATCAAGACGCACACCTTTGGCGCCAGCCGCGTCCGCCTTGCCGATTACGGTCTGGCTGACAAGGTGCGCGACCTTAACTTCCGCGCGGTCAAACTTGTGCGCGATGTGCGCGAAGTCACCGGTCGCGCCCTCTTTATCGCCGGCGATGTGGGGCCGCTGGGCAAGCGCCTGCAGCCCGATGGCCCGCTCACCGCCAACGACGTGGCCGACGCGTTCCACGAGCAGGTCAGCGTGCTGTGGGAAGCAGGCGCCGACCTGATCCTGTTCGAAACCTTCACCGATCTCAGCGAAATCGAAATCGGCGTGCGCGCGGCGCGTGCTGTCTGTGACCTGCCGATCGTGGCGTCGATGACCTTTGCCGAGGACGGCCTGACCATGACTGGCTATGCGCCAGACGCGGTCGCGGCCAGGCTGCGCGCGGCCGGCGCCGATGTAGTGGGCGTCAACTGTGCGGTCGGGCCGGCCTCGATGCTGCAGACGCTGGAGCACTTTCATGCGGCCGTGGGCGACGCGCCGCTGATCGTCATGCCCAACGCCGGCTTTCCAGAGCGCGTCGAGGGGCGCTTCTACTATCCGTCCAGCCCAGAATACTTTGCCCGCGAGACCGTCCCTTTTCTGGATCAAGGCGCGGACATCATTGGCGGCTGCTGCGGCACAACGCCGATGCACATCCGCGCCATGCGCGCTGCGCTCGACGAGCATCTGGCTGCGCGTGGCCGCGTGACGGCGCGCACCGTCATCACAGTCGAGGAGCCGCTGCCTCCAGTCGTGGCGGACTACGGGGTGAGCGACGCGGCGCAGCCAACCGATGTGCTGCGCAAACTGCGCGCCGGCAAGTTTGTCATCAGCGTCGAGGTCGATCCCCCGCGCAGCTTCACCGCCGAGAAGCAGATCGAAGGCGCGCGCCACGCGCTGCGCATGGGCGCGGACGCGGTCAACGTCGCGGACAGCCCGATGGCGCGCGTGCGTATGAGCGCGCTCTCTCTCTGCGTGCAGATCCAGCAGCAGGTCGGCATTGAAAGCATCGTGCACTTTACCACGCGCGACCGCTCGCTGATGGGGCTGCAAGCGGACCTGATCGGCGCGCACGCGCTTGGCGTGCGCAACATTCTGGCGCTGACCGGCGACCCGCCCAGCCTGGGCGACACCAGACAATCGACCGCGGTCTACGATGTGGACAGCATCGGGCTGGTGCGCATCATCAACCGCTTCAACGACGGCGTCGATGTGGCGGGCCAGGAGATGGGGCAGAAAGGCGGCTTTACGATCGCGGTCGCCTGTGACCCGACGCGCGCCGACCTGGTGCAAGAGGTGGATCGCTTTCACCAGAAACTCAGCGGCGGCGCGCATTTCACGATGACGCAGCCGATCTTCGACCCGCACCTTTGGTCGGCGTTTGTGCAGCTCTACGAAGCGCGGCACGGCCAGTTCCCGGTGCCGGTGTTGATCGGCGTGCTGCCGCTTCAGGGGCACAAACACGCGTCGTTCCTGCATAACGAGGTGCCTGGCATCACCCTGAGCGAACACGCGCTGGAGCGGATGCGCAAGGCCGGGGCCAATGGCCGGCAGGAGGGCGTCAGCATGGCGCAGGAGTTGCTGCTGGAATTGAAGGAATTACCCTATGTACAGGGCGTCTATCTCATGCCCAGCTTTGGCCGCTACGAGACCGCCTGCCAGGTGCTGGAAGTGATTCCAGCCAAAGCGCGCTTTGAGGCGCTGTAACCATTCAACGTTCAGTCTCTCCGCGACACGACGAACAATGAAATTTCTTTGCGCTTTTGCCTCTTTGCGTTTTT
>JACSRH010000192.1 GCA_014879855.1 Caldilineaceae bacterium
CGACGCCGACTTCGAAGCCGACGGACGCGCCCACACCGACCAGCACGCCGGCCGCAGCAGCGAACGACGGATTGTACACCGTGCAACCGGGCGAGTCGTGGAACAGCATTGCGCAGAAGTTCGGCGTCAGTGCGGAAGCTCTACAGGCCGCCAACCCGCAGGCGGTGAGACCCGGGCTTGTGCTCTATCGCGACGATCAACTGACCATTCCTGGCCAGGCGGGCAGCGCGCCCGAAACAACTGCCGCGGCGACGCCAGAGGCGGCGGCTACGCCAGAGGCGACGGCTACTGCCGCCACAACCGCCGCGCCTGCGGACGCCGACGCCACGGATTCTCCTGAAGCCAGCCCAGCGCCGGATGAAGAAGCCGCGCGCGTTTGCCCTACACCGTTTGCCATCTACCCCACGCGTCTGGCGGATTTGGCCGGCGCGGGGGAGAGCATGGAAAGCATCTTGGACTTATTGCGCGCCTGTGAGGTGCTCAATGAGGACAATGTGCGCACCGGCGACTGGAACAGCGACGGTGTCGACGACTGGGCGATCGGGTTGCAGAACCCACTTTCTGACGCGGCAAGACCTGAAACTGAATTGCTGGTTTTCATGAGTGAGGATGACAGTTTTGTGCTGCGCTATCAGGCGCGTCCCGCCGGTCAGGTGAGTATGCTGGCAGCCGACGACATCAATCTTGATGGCAAGCCGGATCTGGCTTGGGTCGATACGACGTGTGGCGCCAGCACCTGCTTTGACGCGGTTGTCGTGCGCAGTTGGGACGGCGACAACTGGGCCGATTGGACGGAGAGCACGATTGTGATGGCCTACGGCGAAATCAAGCTGGAAGAAGCACGCGACGCGGCCCAGGGTAGCGAGATCATCCTGCAGGGCGGCGAGTATGGCAGCGTCGGCGCGGGTCCGCAGCGCGCCCGCACCGAGGTGTGGGGCAGCGTGGAAGGCGCTCCGTATCAGTTGCTGGACAAGGTGTACGCGCGCAGCAACTGTCTCTACTTCAAGGTATTGGACGCCAACGAAGCATTGAACCGGCAGCAGGAGATCGGGCTGGTGCAGGCGCGTGAGATGTACACAGAGGCGGTGACCAATCGCAACCTGGTCAAGTGTGGCACGCGCAGCGGTGAACTGGATGAACTGCGCAGCTTCAGCCTCTTCCGGCTCGCGCTGGTCTACGCCTATGAAGGCGACGCCACGCTCGCGGCCGAAAGCGTCGCCCAACTGCTGGACGCCTATCCCGATTCGCCCTATGCAGGGCTGGCGGAGGCATGGCTTGCAGCCTACCAACCGGCCGGTAATGTGGCTGCGGCGTGCGCTGCGGCCACGTCGTATGCGGAAGCAAATCCTGAAACCATCGAGGCCGTCTCCGACTACGGCTATGCCAATCCGGTCTTCACCGCGGCCGAGCTTTGTCCTGTGCTCGACATCGAGACGTCCGCGGCCGCGCCCACCGCCACCGACGCGCCCGAAACGCCGGACGTTGCCGCCACCGAACCGATCTCGCCGCTGCTTACCCTGACCGCGACCACTGATCTCAGCGCACTTGCGCCTGTTGCACCCGGCGCGGCCACCGAGTTGCCAGATTGTCCCACGACGCTCGACGGTTACGCCACGTCACTCCCCGCGGTCATCACTGTCGCCGAGAGCGATCCGCTGGTGATCGAGACCTGGCTGCGCTTGTGCGATGGCATGGCCGACGATCGCGGGGGCATGGTGCTGGCTGATTTCAACGAAGACGGGCGCGACGACGCCATCTTCCTCCCCACCATTGTCAGCGACCTGGGCTTTGGACCGGGCGGCGCGCAGGGCGCGGTGTTGATCTATCATGGTGCGGAAGACGGAACTTATGAACTGGTGGATGCGCCGGACGTCTACGGCCAACCCACCTTGCTCGCCGTTGACGACGTGAATGGCGACGGGCGTATCGATCTGACCTGGACCGTGGACGGCTGCTCGACTTTCTGCGTCAAGGAAGTCCAGATCGTGACGTGGGACAGCGACAAGGACGGCTACATCTCGATCATCGAGCCGGGCGCGACGATTGCGGAAGGCGCGGTCGCGTTCACCGATTTACCGGCGGGCGCTCCCGGTCAAGGCAAGCAGTTGACGCTTACCGGCGGCGTCAGCGGCACGTCGGAGGGCGGGCTGGAGATCGACCGCGAGGAAACCTGGCAAAGCATCGACGGCCGCCCGTTCCGCCGTTTGAGCTGGACGTACGACCGCGAGAACGACAACAGCAACTGTGTTGGGTTGCGACTCATCGAGGCGGATGTCGCTCTGCACGCCGCGGACATCGTCGGGTATGCCCGCGCGATCGATCTCTATCGCGCGGCGCTGGACCCGGCGTTGCGTGCGTGTTCGATCTTTGGCGTGCCCGCGCCTGAAGAACTGAAACTCTTGCAGGGGCTGGCAACTTTCCGCTTGATTCAGGCGCAGGCGTTGGCGGGCGATCTCGACGCCGCGGCGCAGGATCTGGCCGCGCTTGAGCAGGGGCAGCCGGACAGCGGCTTTGCCAGCGCCGCGACGCAGTGGCTGGAGAGCTACACCGCGCGTAAGGACGCCGTGGCTGCCTGCCGTGCGGTCCAGCCGATCTTCGACAAGGAGACGCTGACCTGGCAGATCACAGATCACTTCGGCTACAACCATCCCGCGCTGGCGCCGGAGCAGGTCTGCTTCACGCCACGCGGCGCGTGAAGTAGAAAGGGGAGACAGAGAAAAAAGGACGAATTCTCATTGTGAATTGTGAGATCTCTCTGTCTCCCCTTCTACCCTTTGCTCGTCACTACGGGCGCGCCCGCCTGCATGGCCTCCAGCACCATCATGCCAAAGCCTTCGTACAAACTGGGGAAAACAAACGCTGTGGCAAGTGCATGGAGCGCGGGCTTGTCGGCCTCTTCCACCCAGCCACAGCAGTGCACCTGGGCTGCGCACCCCGCCTCCTGCGCCAGACGCCGCGGGTCAGGGAAAAAGGCGGTGTCTGCTGTGGGCAGCGCGCCCGCCAGCACCAGTTTGACCGCGGCATCGCCGCCAAGCGCGAGATAACGTGCGTAGCCGCCGATCACGCCTTGCATATTCTTGCGCACATCGAACCCACCCAGATAGAGGAAGAAACGGTCGGGCAGGTCATAACGCTGTTTGACGCGCGCCAGATCCTCGACAGTGGGTGGCGAAGCGCCCTCCTGATTGGGGCCATGATAGACCACATGGACGCGCGATTGCGGCGCGTGCAGATGCGTCACAATGTCGCGAGCGGCTGCTTCGCTGACGGTGAGGATTGCAGTGGCGCGACGCGCCGTCCAACTGACCAGGCGTGTGTAGATACGCTGCATTACACTGCCACGGTAGGCAGGCAGCAAGCGCGGGATCAGATCGTGGATGGTGATGACGGTGGGCGCTGGCTGCCAGATCGGCCCGGCCCAGTAGGGAACCCAGTAGACATCCGCGCGGCGCTTGCGCGCGGCGCGCGGCGCGGCCACCTGCTCCCACCACAACTTTGCCAGGTGTTCCGGCAGCCGCGGCAATTTGACCGGCACGCAGGTGACGTTCGGCCACTGTGCTGCGAGCGCCGCGGGCGTCGCCTCGCCCATTGCTGCGTGCACCGGCAGCAACAGCGAGATGCGCACTGAAGGCGCGACCTGCGGCATCCACGCCAACAGATGGGCGAGATACTGGCCGCTGCCGCTGGCCAGCCGGCCAGCCATCCAGCCATTGACGGCGACGTGAAGTGAAACTGGCGAGATTGGCATGGTGGTAAATTCTAGCTGTCTTTGATGCTATCGGGCAAGCGCGTTGTGAGGCTGTCGAGGCCATGATATACTCCGGCTTGCTCATTCATCTACCTTGCGCCAGGCCAGCGACGCTGACAGCAATGAAAAGCCTTCCGTGCGAGCCTCAGCGCCTCAGCGTCAAAGGCAATTTTCCAGAACAGACAAGGGCATCTTTTATTATGCTGATCCATAACGCCACCGTTGTCACCTTTGATGAAACCAGCCGCATCATTGCCGATGGCGCGGTGCGCTACACGGACGGCGTGATCGACGCTGTCGGGGAAAGCCAAGCGTTGTTGGCCGACTATCCCGAAGATGCGCAGTGGGACGCCGCGGGCATGGTGTTGATGCCCGGCCAGATCTGCGCACACACCCACTTCTACGGCGCATTTGCGCGGGGAATGTATATCCCCGGCCCACCAGCCAAGGATTTCCCCGAGATTCTGCAGCACCTGTGGTGGAAGCTGGACAAGGCGCTCGATCTCGACGGTGTGCGCAGTTCGGCGGAAGTTTGTCTGGTCGATGCCATCCGCAACGGTGCGACGACGCTCATCGATCACCACGCCAGCCAGCGCGCCATCGACGGCAGCCTGGATGTGATTGGCGAAGCCGTGTTACAAAGCGGACTGCGTGCGGCGCTCTGCTATGAAGTGACCGACCGCGACGGTGCAGAGGCCGCACAAGCCGGCATCCGCGAGAATGTGCGTTTCCGCCAGCGTGTGGAAGCGGAAAACGGATGGCATCAAGGGCGGCTGGCCGCCATCTTTGGCTTGCACGCCAGCCTCACCCTCTCCGACGCAACGCTGGCGCAGTGCGCCGCGGCAGGAGATCGCTTTCACATCCACGTGGCGGAACACCCGGTGGACGAGTATGACAGTCTGCAAAAATCGGGCAAGCGCGCGGTAGAGCGGCTGCATGATTTCGGGATCACCGGACCGGCCAGCATCATGGCGCACTGCATTCACATTGATGCGTGGGAAATGGCGCTGCTGGCGGAAACAGGAACGTTCGTCAGCCACCAGCCGCGTTCTAATATGAACAACGCCGTCGGCGCGGCCGAAATCACGCCGATGTTGCGCAAAGGAATGGCGGTCTGTCTGGGCAACGACGGTTTTAGCAACGACATGTTCGTCGAAATGAAGGTGGCCGACCTGCTGCAGAAGGCAACGCACGGCGACCCGCGCTATCTCGGCGCGGACAAGGTGATCGAGATGGCGGTGATCAACAACCGGCGACTGGCCGCGACTTTCTTCGACCGGCCGGTCGGCGTCGTGGCTGCGGGCGCGTATGCGGATCTGATCCTGCTCGACTATTACCCGACCACGCCGCTCACGCCCGCCAATCTCCCCTGGCACATTCTCTTTGGCGTCAGCGGCGGCCATGTGCACAGCACGATCGTGCAAGGCGTCACGCTCATGCGTGGGCGTGAACTGCTGACGCTGGACGAGCCGGCCATCGCCGCGCGCAGTCGCCGCCACGCACAGGCGACCTGGGAGCGCTATTGGGCGATGTTTTGAAAGTTGGAATTGTTCAGTATAGACTAAATGCAGGCTTTTTCTACGCTGCACTGGAATGTTTGGATGAGCACCCTCGCCTATAGTAATGACAGCGCATAAACTTATGTCGACCGAACAGGTGACTTTTCAGGCCCAAATCGAGAAATTAACGGCACAGCTTACGGGCTGTGAAAGACAAATTCTTGAATTACAGACAGCCAATGAAGAATTGGAGCGCACGGCAAGAGTCAAGGATGACCTGCTGGCGACGATGGGACATGAATTGCGCACTCCCCTCAATGCGGTATTGTCCCTGTCTCGCGTGCTTCAAGAGCAATTGGGGCAGGTCTTGACCGAACGTCAGCAACAGTCGTTTCAGGTGATCAGCGCCAGCGGCCAACATCTGCTGGAACTGATCAACGACACTCTCGACCTGAGTAAACTCCAGGCCGGCAAGATGATGCTGAGAATCGAGCCTGTCAGTGTGGAAAAACTTTGCAGAACTTCGTTGGACATTGTGCGCCAGCAGGCAGAACAGAAGCATCTGCAACTCGCTCTGACCCTTGACAGCCAGGCAAACACCATCCAGGCTGATCCGCTCCGCATCAAACAGGTGTTGGTCAATCTGCTGAGCAACGCGGTCAAGTTTACGCCAGACCATGGCGCCATGGGCATTGAAGTGATGAGCAGCGTCGAGCAGGGCCAAATGACCTTTACGGTCTGGGACACCGGCATCGGCATTGCTGCGGCCGACCTGCCGCGCCTGTTCAAGCCTTTCATGCAGATCGAGAACGATCAGCAAGCCCATTATGCAGGCGCCGGGCTTGGGCTGGCGCTGTCACAGCGGCTCGCACGGCAGCATGGCGGCGATCTCTACGTCAAGAGCACGCTGGGCGCCGGCAGCCGCTTCACGCTGGAGCTGCCGTGGCAAATTTCTGATGCCCCCCACGTCGCCGAGCGTCCTGCTGCGGCGCCATCTATCTCCGCTGGCAACAGACATCGGCTGATCTTGCTTGCAGAGGACAACGAAGCTAATATCTTTGCTATCTCCGAATATCTTGACCTGTACGGCATTCCGGTGGTCGTCGCGCGCACCGGCCCGGATGCGCTGGAAATCGCCCGCACCGAACATCCAGGACTGGTCTTAATGGATATCAACCTGCCACGGCTTGACGGCCTCGAAGTCATCCGGCGCATCCGAAGTATGGAAGGATATGCCGACCTTCCGATCGCTGTGATCACCGCGCTGAGCGACGATAATGAACGCGTGCGCGCCGCCGGCGCCGACCACTATTTGGGCAAACCAATTGATCTGGACAAACTTGACCACATGCTCGATCAATATTTTGCCAAACAATAACACGCGAACAGTAACACTCAAACTGAAACACTGAAACACTGAAACACTGAAACAGAAAGACGAAGGAGAATTGCATGTCTCATCCCGTCATTGCCGTGATTGGCGGCACCGGCGCCGAGGGATCCGGCCTGGTGGTGCGTTGGGCCGCCGCGGGCTACCCGGTGATCATCGGCAGCCGCAGCGCCGATAAGGCGCAAACAGTCGCCACAGAACTGTCTGCGCTGCTGCCCGCGGGCAGTGGCGACATCCGCGGGGAGAGCAACGCCGACGCCGCGGCCGCGGCGGAGATCGTGGTGCTGAGCGTGCCCTACGAAAGTCAGGCTGACATGGCCGCGCAGATCGCGGCGGGCGCGCAGGGCAAGCTGGTCATCACCGTCGTCGTGCCGCTCAAGCCGCCAAAGGTGTCTGTGGTGTGGCGCCCGGCCGCCGGCTCGGCCGCGCAGGAACTCCAGCAACAGTTGGGCGAGCAGGTGCAGGTCGTCGCCGCGTTCCAGAACATTGCCGCCGGCCATCTGCGCGACCTCACCTGGACGTCAGATTGCGACGTGCTCTACACCGGCGACGGCAAGGAAGCCAAAGCCACGACGTTGACGCTGATCCGCGCGGCCGGCTTTTTTGGCGTCGACGCCGGCCCGCTGGCGAACAGTTCGGTCGTCGAAGGCTTTACCGCGGTGCTGGTCGGCATCAACATTCGCAACAAAGTGAAAAACAGCGGCGTCAGAATCACAGGGATCTCGCGGTGAAAAAACACTCGGCGCTGCGCATTGAAACGCTGGCGATTCACACCGGCCATACGCCCGACCCAACGACAGGGGCTGTGACGCCGCCGATCCACCTGTCGACGACCTTTGAGCGCAACCCTGACGGCGCCTATCCGGCCGGCTATGTTTACACGCGCACGGAAAACCCCAATCGATTTGCACTCGAAACCTGTCTGGCCGCGCTCGAACGCGGCGCGGCCGCGGTGGCCTTTGCCTCTGGCATGGCCGCCATCGCCGCCATCTTTCAGGCGCTGGCGCCCGGCGATCATCTCCTCTTCCCCGACGACGCCTACTTTGGTGCGGGCCGCCTCGTGCGCGAGATTATGGCGCCGTGGGGGCTAACCTACAGCGTGGTGAACATGGCGGATGTGGATGCAGTGCGGGCGGCGATGCAGCCCACGACCCGGCTGATCTGGGTCGAGACGCCCTCCAATCCGCTGCTCAAAATCACCGATATTGCCGCAGTTGCGCAGATTGCACACGACGCGGGCGCGCGTTGTGCGGTCGACAACACCTGGCCTTCGCCGACCGGTCAGCAGCCGCTCGCGCTAGGCGCCGATCTCGTGATGCACGCCACTACCAAATATCTGGGCGGGCACAGCGACCTGCTGGGCGGCGCCGTGATCGCACGCACGGCAGACGCCTTTTTTGAACGGATTCGCCGCGTCCAGATGATCGGCGGCGCGGCGCCGTCGCCTTTCGATTGCTGGCTGCTGATGCGCAGCATCCGCACGCTGCCTTATCGGATGCGCGCACACAGCGAGCATGCCCAACGCATCGCCGAGTTCCTGGCCGACCACCCGGCTGTCGAAACCGTGCATTATCCGGGGCTGCCCAGCCACCCCGGCCACGCCATTGCCCGCAAGCAGATGCAGCAGTCCGGCGGGATGCTGTCGATCCAGGTGCGGGGCGGGGCGGACGCTGCCATGCGGGTGGCGGGACGCGTGCAATTGTTTACGCGCGCGACCAGCCTGGGCGGCGTTGAGAGTTTGATCGAGCATCGCGCTTCGGTCGAGGGGTCCCACACGACGACGCCTGCCAATCTTCTGCGCATCTCCGTGGGGCTGGAACATCCCGACGACCTGATGGCCGATCTGGCGCAGGCGCTGGCTTAAGCGCGGGAATCATGCGCGTCTCGTTTGCCCCGATCACCGAAGATGAAGCACGCACGGTGCTCTGTTGGCGCTACCCCATCATGGGACTGAGCGCCGAACCGGACGCTGACGAACTGGCGCGCGATGTTGCGGCTTTGCTGCGCCCAGATTATCACTATTACGCGGCCCACGATGAAACGGGGCGGCTGGTTGGCTTCTGCTGCTTTGGCGAGGACGCGCAAGTGCCCGGCGGCGATTATTCGCTGCCGGCGCTGGACATAGGCTTGGGTTTGAACCCAGATTTGACCGGGCGTGGGTTGTCACACAGCTTTCTGGAGAAGATTCTGACGCTCGGCGATCAATTGTTTCATCCGGAGTTTTACCGCGCCACCGTGGCCGCTATCAACGCGCGTTCGTTGCGGCTCTTCGAGGGTTCAGGTTTCCTTTTTATGCAGACTTTCCTCAGCGGGGAAGTGCGCAACCATCGCTTCCACATTTTGCTGCGGGCAGCGCCCCCAGCAGAGGAGTAGTGGCCTGTCAAGCATCAAACTTTGGGTTTGGGTAGAGGTTACGCAAAATCAGCAAAAATCAGCTCGATCCGCTCTATCCGCGTACTATTTCTCGCTCCATTTCATCCCTGCGCGCGCCGCGCACCTGGAGATAGGCCACGACCACGCCGCCGATAAAGCCGAAAAGATGCCCCTGCCACGACACGCCATGCTGCAGCGGCAACATGCCCCACGCCATCCCACCATAGACCAGGAAGGCCACGACTGCCAGGACAATGGCGACTATGCTACGCTCGTAATAGCCGCGCGCCAGCAGATAGCCAAAAAGACCGAAAACCACGCCGCTGATGCCGAGATGAATCGTCGCCGCGCCGCCAAACAGCCAGATGCCCAACCCACTCGCCAGCAGCGATGCCAGGAACACGATAGCAAAATCGCGCGTATCGCGCAGCATCACAAACCAGCCGAGCACCACCAGCGGGATCGTGTTGGCCAGCAGGTGTCCAAAGCCGGCATGAAGCCATGGCGCCACCACGATCGCTTGCAAGCCACCCAGCGTGCGCGGTTGGATGCCTAGCCCGTCCAGCGTGTTGTGCAGCACAAGCCAGTCAACCAGTTCAATACCCCATAACGCGGCGACCAGTGCGCCGAGCAGCAGCGCGTGGCGCGCCAGATGACGGCGCACCCCTTGCGTGCGTTCCAATGCAGTTTCCCGCCAATCGATTCGTGTCATTTCTTCATCCCAGGTTGACAAGCATCCTGCCTCAGTCCACAATAACGCACTATGGCTTACACACTCAGCGATCCCTTCCGCCCTTTGCGCGTGGTGCTGCGTCTTAGCGGCGCCGCATCGCTTCTGACCGGGCTGCTCTTCCTGCTCTTGCCGGACGCCACCGCTGTCGAGACGATGGGGCTGGGCGCCGGTCCGCTCTGGCCGCTGCGGCTGGCAGGCGCCACCCTGCTGACGCTGGGTATTTTCTACCTACTCACCGCGGGCGAGCGCATCATCAGGCTGCCAGCGCTGGTGACGGTCGCACTGGGCAACGGGTTGCCCTCCGTGCTGGTTGTCACCGCCTATTTTCAGCAGCAAATGGCTGAGTTCACTTGGCCGCTGCAAGGCGCTATGCTCACCCTGTTCGTGATCTGGCTGGCCGGTGCGGTGACGCCGCTGCGTTTTTTACACGCTGAGCACCAGGCGGACTAAATCGCAGAGTAATCGCTGTGATGCTTTACGCAGACTGCCGCCAAAAGTCGCGCACAAAAAAGGGGGGTGAGGCCGTTGCGCCTCACCCCCTTTAAACTTCCTATGGACAATACAAGCGCCACACGGAACAAGTGTCATACATAGGTTGCTCAACTTGATCTCGCGGCTCTGGGCGAGTTCAGTTGCGACGTGTGAGCAGCGAAACGTAGTAAAGCATCGTCATCACCGCCTGCACAGCAGCCGCCACATAGGTCAGCGCGGCCGCGTCCAGCACTTTATCGACGCTTTTAATCTCTGGAGGGCTCAAGAGGCCGGTGGCCGCGAGCTGTTGCTTGGCGCGCTTGCTGGCGTCAAACTCCACCGGCAACGTCACCAGCGAAAAGACGGCCGTCAACCCGAAAAGCAGCAGGCCAGCAATGGCAATCGTGTTGCCTGTTACGCCAGACATGAAAAAACCCACCATGAAAATGATCGGGCCGAGCCAACTGCCAAAGTTGACGGCCGGCACAATCGCCGAGCGCAGGCGCAACGGCCCGTAATGGAGCTTGTCCTGCAAGGCATGGCCGGCTTCGTGCGCGGCCACGCCAACCGCCGCCACGCTGGGCGTGCCATAGACCGTTTCACTCAAGCGCAGCACCTTGTGGCCTGGATCGTAATGGTCGGTCAGCGCACCGCCAACGCGTTCCACGGCAACAGTTTGCAGTCCGTTTGCATCCAGAATCGCGCGCGCCGCCTGTGCGCCTGTCATCCCGTTGCCGGTTTTAACTTTCGAGTATTGGCGAAATGCGCTTTGCACGCGGAATTGCGCCCACAATCCTAACAGCAGCGGGGGAATCGCAAATAAGAGATAGACTGGATCAAAAAACCACATGGCTTGTCATTTCCTTTCTTGACAGGATAACTTGCTGCAAGTATACAACGCCTTCCCCAACCATTACGTTTTGCCAATTACGATTGCTGCCTCGTTACCGAAGCAAACCATACACAAATTCCAGGTGCACGAATGGAACAGACATCCCCTTGCTACACAGAGGGACGGCGCCGCAACAAAGCGAGCGTCAACGAAAATTCGTCGCTGCGGAGGAGCCAATGCATGCCCAGGTAAACAAGCAGCGCCAACGGAACGCCCACCAGTACAGTGAGCCAGTCGTCGTCAAGAATGCCGATTCGCGCCGGATAGATGTTCACGTAGACCCACCGTCCCCACGCCCACGCCACGGCTGCCAGCGCGGTCGCCGCCAGCAGCGTCTTGGCCAGCGCGGTCAGAAGCATGCGCCGATGCAAACCGGTCGGGATGCGACGGTCGAACCACCACAGCAGCACCAGCGTCTCGACCAATGTCGCCAGGCTGTTGGCCAGCGCCAGCCCGCCAAACGAAAGACGCGTAACGAGTAAAAAACTGAGCGCAATGTTTCCCGTCATCGCCAGTACGCCCACCAGCACTGGCGTCCATGTGTCTTGCAGCGCATAGAAGCCGCGCACGATGATCTCCAGCATTGAGTGAAAAATCAGGCCGATCAGATAAAACTGTAAACCGTAGGCGACCAGCATCATGCTCTGTGCGTCAAAGACGCCGCGCTCCAGCAGGATGCTGATCGTGGGGCGCCGCCAAATAAGCAGCAGTGCCGCGGCGGGCGCCACCAGAAAGACCACCACGCGCAGCGCACGTTCAAAAGTGCGGCGGAAGGCGTCGATCTGACCGGCCGCGGTCTGGGCGGACAAGGTGGGGAAGACCACGGTCGCGATGCCCTGCGCAATGATGCCTTGCGGCAGCAACATGAGCAGCCAGGCATAGTTGAGCGCGCTTACCGCGCCGGCGCCCAACCCGCTGGCGAGGATCGTGTTGACGAGAAACTGCAACTGCACGAAAAACAGCCCCAGCACGCGCGGCCCCATCAACACCGCCACCTTGCGCACGCCGGGGTCGGCCAACGAGAGCGCGGGGCGATAGCGATAGCCTTTGTGCAGCAGGACCGGCGCTTGCACGATCAGGTGCGCCACCGCGCCGGCCACCACGCCCACGACCAGCCCGTAAACGCCATATGCTGGCGCCAGCAGATAAGCAGCCGCAATGATCGCCGCGTTGTAGAGCACTGGCGCCGCGGCCGGCGCCAGAAAGTGCTGCGTGGCGTTGAGCGCACCCATGATCAGCCCGCTGGCGCCAAAGACGACCGTCCCGATCAGCATCCACTGCATCAGCGAGGCGGTCAGCGCCTGCTGTTCAGCGGTAAAACCCGGCGCCAGAATAGAACGCACAATCGGCTCGGCAAAGAGCGCGGCGCCTACGGCAGACACCACAAGCACCAGCGTGATCAGGTTGAGCACGCGGCTAAAGAGCAGCCACGCGGCGCGCTTGTCGGTTTGCAGCCAATAGCCAGAGAAGACAGGGATGAAGGCGCTGCCCAGCGCGCCGCCCGCCGCCAGTTGAAAGAGCAGATCCGGCACGCGAAACGCCGCCAGATAGGCGTCATACTCGGCGGTGGTGCCATAGCTGGCGCCAATGATGATCTCGCGCGCCAGCCCGGACAGCCGGCTGAGCACGAAGAAAAGCATAACCAGCAGCGCTGCCCCGGCCATGCGCCGGCTGTCCAGCCCGACCGGAGCGTCTTTCAATGGTGAAGCTTCTTCTTTGATCGTTGTATCCACGGGTTGCGATTATACATGCGAATTGATCTTTACGTCACTTCAATCCAATCGCAGGAACAAACGCACGCGTCCTGGCGTTATTTCCGCAGGTTGGGCAAGTCTAGCCCGGCTGCGTTTGGCGTGCTGAACTGACCCTTCCATCGCGCTCTCCCTGTCTCCGGGTGCGCAGGCACGACCATGCTGTAGCAAACATCAGCCGTGCACGTTTAAGCATAGCGGACGTTTGGCGACTGGTCACAGCTCACGGTTATTTATTGTCAAGCCAGAGGAAGCAATGTCAGAGCAGTTCGAGCAACCCACTCGATTCGAGGCGTACGCGCAGTCGAGCAGCAGACAGGGAGACAAGACTCAATCTCCACTCTGCAATCGTCAATTCTTTCGATCCCTCAATCGCTCGGCTCAGTTTGCCCGGCTGGCGACGATTGTGCTTGCCTTTTTCCTGACTGCATGTGATGCGCAGCCAACTGTGTCGGCGCGGCGTGAGGCGCAGGTTGCTGCGACGCTTCTCCAGGGGGAAGCCGAGCAACGCATCGCGGCCTATCAAGCGGCGTATCAACTGGCGCCGCGCCCGGCAGGCGATCTACAGACCGTAGCCGAAACCTACATGCGCCGCTACCAACCGGGGCCGGAGCCGCGCGTCTTTGCAAGCAGCTATGTATACGACCGCAAAGGACGTCTGCTGGACGAGATCTTCGACGAAGGGCGGCGTATCTGGATTCCCCTGTCGCAGATTTCCCCTTCACTGGTGCAGGCCGTGGTGGCGACGGAAGACGCCTCCTTCTATACTAATCCAGGCGTCGATACGCGGCGCGTTGTTGCGGCGATGGCGCGCAATTTGGGCAACCCCGAGCAGCTTTCAGGCGCTAGCACCCTCACGATGCAACTGGCGCGTGCGCTTTTCTTGCCGCCGGATGTGCGTTTCGCACCCACACTCGACCGCAAGATCACCGAAGTGCTCATGGCGCAGGAATTGACCGCACTGTTCAGCAAAGACGAGATTCTGGAGATGTATCTCAACCTGGCCTATTTTGGCCACCTTGCCTACGGGCCGGAAGCCGCGGCGCGCACCTATTTTGGCAAATCAGCGCTAGCGCTTTCGATGGCCGAAGCGACGCTGCTTGCGGGCCTGCCGCAACAACCGGCCAATCTCGACCCATTTCTCAACTTCGACGCGGCCAGGCGGCGCCAACGCATCGTGCTTGATCTGATGGTGCGACATGGCGCACTGAATGTGGCGACTGCCGATCTCATTTTTGCCGAGCCGATCAGGCTGGCGCCCGATCCTGACCACCGAGCTGTGCAGGCGCCGCACTTTCTGCAATATCTGCGCACCTATCTTGCGCGGCATCCTGATCTGCCCCCATTGGGCCGCACAGGTGCGAACATCTACACCACGCTTGATCTCGACCTGCAGACGCTGGCACAGCAGATCGTCAGCGAGCAGGTCGCGGCGCTGCGTCCACGCTTCGCGCTGAGCAACGCCGCGTTGGTGGCGCTCAAACCAGGCAGCGCTGAGGTGTTGGTGATGGTTGGCAGCGCCGATTTCGCCAACGATGCGATTGACGGGCAAGTGAATGTCGTTTTACGCCAGCGGCAGCCAGGCAGTGCGCTCAAACCGATGCTCTACGCCGCGGCCTTCGATGCTAATCTTATCAGCCCGGCCACCGTCCTCTGGGATCTCTCGGTCACGTATCCAATCACAGGGTCGCAGCCGTACACCCCACGCAACTATGACAGCAAATTGCGCGGCCCGGTGACTGTGCGCATGGCGCTGGCAAACAGTCTCAACGTGCCGACGGTCAAGCTCATGGAGGGACTGGGGCTGCCGCGCTTTGTGGAGACGGCCAACCGCATGGGCATTGCCAGCCTGGATGAGGACGATATTGCGCGCGCCGGGCTGGCCATGACGCTGGGCGGTTCCGAAGTAACGCTGTTCGAGCTGGCGTCGGCCTATCACACCATCGCCAACCAGGGCGCCTATGTGGAGCCAACGCCGATTTTGCGCATGACTGACAGCCGTGGGCGTCCGCTTGAATTGCCGGCCGCGCCGCGCCGCCAGGCAATCTCGCCCGCCGCCGCCTATCTCGTAACCGACATCCTCAGCGATAACGACGCGCGCACGCCGCTCTTTGGCGTCAACAATTCGCTCCAACTGACGCAGCCGGCCGCGGCCAAAACCGGCACGACCACGTCGTTCCGCGATAACTGGACAGTTGGCTTCACCCGCTATCTGGTGGCAGGCGTCTGGGCGGGCAACAACGACGGCAGCCCCATGCGCAACGCCACTGGCGTCACCGGCGCCGCGCCCATCTGGAATGCGTTTATGGAAGCGGTCATCGCTGATCCCAACCTCCGCCGCACGCTCGACGCGCCGGACGCCGGAGCCGGCTGGGACTTTGTCGCCCCTGAAGACATCGTGCGTATTCGGCAGGGATGCCCGCCTGAACTGCGCTGCCCAGGTGAAGGTGAGTTATTTACCCACGCCTGGCTGGCGGCCCACGTCCTCGCCGGCCCGTTTGCAGATGCTTATCAGGTTGGGCTTTTCTCGCGCGTACAGGTTGAGCAGGTCAACGGCCAAAATGTGCTAGCTGGCGTCTGTCTCCAGCAGCGCACACCCGCCGATGATCCTGATGCACAGATGGTTTTGACATTGCCACGTGGCTTTGGCGAGCAAGCAGCACGCTGGCGTTATGTCGATACATTGGCCGAGTTTGAGATTCCGGCCACGGTGGAGGAAGCGCTGCCGCTTGTCAATGGCGTCTTCGACCTCAGCCTGCGCCCCTTTTTGCCGACGCCAGGCGCCAAGCGGCCGGCTGTCTTTGTCTACGCGGGTCGCACGCTGGAGGAGCAGCGCGCCGCGTTCAACTGGATGCAGGCGCGCGCTGGCGTGCTTACGCTGGGGAACTGCGCCGAAGTTGAAGGGATGGTGCGTGCGCTCTACGGGGATCGCGTGCGTCGCATTGCGATCAGCGAGCCGCCGCGCGCGCTGGCAGCTTCCGTGGTGACTAGTGCGGTCACACTGACCGGCACGCTGGTCGTGGCAGACGCGGAGCGGGAAATTTCCACCGGCGCGCGCACCTATCTGCTTTCCAGCGTCAACACCGACAGCAATTGTCCGGGCAACTATGTGATGGGACGCGTGGTCAATGCTGCGGGCATTGGCGTGGGCGGCGTTGCCGTGCAGATGGTCGATCAGTGGGGCAACAAAACGGTTGCGTCCAGCAAAGGCGGCGCTGAATCCGGCGCGTTCGATCTACCGATCTACTCGGGCAGCCAGAACGATCTCGCGGTCACCGTGCTCGACGTCTCCGGGATGGCAGCCAGTCCAACCATCACCCTGCAGTATCCACCAGAGAATGAGGCGGCGCGCTGTTATCATTTGGTGTGGCGTGTAGCGTCGTAAATGGGGCAAGGAACGAGAGGAAAGCCTGTCTTGGCGCTGAGACGCCAGGTATGAACGGAGCCTTATCGCTTGCAGCGCGCGCATCCCCTTTTTCTGAATCAGGCGCGCAGATGCGCTATACTCGGAAATAATGAACAAGCAGACGACGCGTACACGGAGCTTATTATTGCTGTTAGGCATTGTGGTGATGGCATTGTTGTCGTTGCCTGATCTGGCGCGACGCGTCTTTGCCGACGCCAGCACGCAGGGGCTGGCATTCCAAAGTGCGCCGGAGACGCCAACCGTCACACCGACGTGGACGCCTTTTTTCTTTACGCCCTCCCCACAGGCGTCCTTGTTCACCCCGACGCCGACGCTTGATCTGCGCGTTGTCAACGAGATCGTGCATCCTCAGGATGGCGACGCGGCCTTTGGTTTTGCGCCGCTGGTGGGCTCCGCGATTATTCGGGATTTTGATCGTTACGATGTGCATATTGCCGTGACCGGTTCGGAAAACTGGACGTGGTTGACGAGCAACCGTGAGGTGGTGCGCAACGGTGTTCTGTACGTGCTCAACACCTATGAGTTTGATGACGGCTTCTACGACCTGCGTGTGCGTGCGATCGACCGGCGCGGCAATTTCACCGAAGCCTTTCTGCGCAAATTGGAGATTCGCAACGCCGCGCCTCCCACAATCACGCCGTTTCCCACGTCCGACGGCATAAATCAGCCGCTTTCCCCGCTGATCGTTTTTGAAACTCCCTCGCCGACGGTTACGCCAACGCCGCGTTTCCGCAGCTTTATCCCCAATAGTCAGGGCATTTTCGAGCCGCAGAATGGCGATGTGATCCGCGCTCAGACGGCTGTCATCGGCACAGTAAATGGCAAAACAGCGCTAAATCCCTTTGAGCGTTACGAACTCTTCATCACGCCAAGCGGGCTGGATCAATGGGGATGGCTCTATAGCAGCACTGAGCAGTTCTGGCAGTCAGAAATCTACTCACTCGACACGACAGCGTTGGAGGATGGCTTTTATGATCTGCGTTTGCGGATCGTCTATCGAGACAGCAATTACGACGAATACTATGTGACTCGCCTACGTGTTGCCAACCACAGCAGCGCGCCGGCCAGCCATCCGACTGCAACGCGCAGTGCGGCCAAATCGCCCGGCCTCTATTTCCCCTTCGACAACATCCGCGTGACCGGCGTAGTCGATTTTGTGGGGACGACCGCCACGCCTAATTTGTTGCGATGGGAACTTTACTGGGCCCCTTCTGGTTCAGATCAGTGGACTTTTCTGTTCAGCGACGCCAAACCTATTGTGAACAGCTATCTGGCGCGCCTTGACCTAGGACTATTGCCGGAGGACTCGTATGACTTCCGTCTGAGAATAGTCCGACAAGACTACACCTACTCGGACTACTATGTACGCGAGGTAGTGGCTGTGCCGCCAACGCCCACGCCGATTCCACAACCGCCAGGACGGTAAAGAAACCGGTGATGGTGAGGTCGGGGTGCATTTGGTGAGAGTGTCTATCAGATGTATAATTTTTCAATTGTTCTTTTGTTGTGATGGTTCCGCCTGTTAGCGGCGATATCGTACATCACAACCCCATATTCTTGGTCATTTGGAGGTTTTTTTATGACCCAATCAAAATGGCGTCAATTTTTCGCAGTCGCACTGGTGACAGCATTGCTCGTCACCTCGCTGGCGCCGGCTGCATTTGCGGCCGAGCAATCCGCACCCAGTTACGAGGTGAGGGCGTCAGAAGTCACGGGTGTGATTCCAGGAGGCCAATTCGCCAAAATCTGGCTTGGCATTGTGCCGGAGAACCCAGGCACAGTCAACGTAACGGCGACATGGGATCGCGCCAACCCCGAGCAGAATGGTGTTGGTTTCTTTATCTTAAATGAAGCTAACCTGGCTGCGGTTGTCGCGGGCCAGAACCTGCGGGACAACAATGTGGCGTCCGGCTCCACCAACTTTTTCCTGAATGGGCCAGACAACCAGCAGGGGGCTTCCTTCCGCGCCACCGGCGGTGGCTATACGGCCATTGTCTACAACGACTCCGCCAATGACGCCAACTTTACCATGAGCGTCGACAACGGTGTGCTGGTGGATGAAAGCGACCAAGTGAAGGCTCCGGGTGCAGTCACTGAAGAAGCCATGACTGAAACCGCCGAGGCAGGCGCCGTGGCTGAAACAACCCCTGCCGCCGCCCCTGCTGAAGCCACTCCTGAAGCCACAGTTGAGGCCACTGCAGTCGCCACAGATGTGACAACCTCGACAACGACCACCGTTGTGGCCTCCGGGCCTTTCCGCGGTGCTGCTGTCGAAGGCGAACTGCCAGAGCAGTACGCACAACATTACCTTGGCCTCGAACCTACGCAGCGCGATGCAGACATTACGTTGCGCATGACGTTTGACCCGCGCGACAACCAGGAGTTGGCGCGGCGCCTGGGCTTCTGGGTGTTGGACGACCAGGGCTTCCGTCGCTACCAGGCTGGCGAAAACGCCGGTGACGTGGCTGTGGCTGCTGGCAACCGCGTCAGCACGCCTGGCGAAGACAATGTGCGCTCCGCCAGTTTCAACGCCTCTGGATTTGGCTCCTATACGGTCATTGTTTACAACAACTCGCGCATCCCAGCGACTTATGGCCTGGCAGTCGAGGGTGGCGTGCTGATCGATGATTCGCAACAGACCATCACTGCACAGCAAGGTGTTACCAGCACGGTCACGGTAGCTGCCACGAGCGGCGAAACAGTTGCTGCCACGACGACGACCACGGCCACGACCACTGCCGGCGCTGGGCGAGAAGGCGAGCCGGGCGGCACATACACGGTTCAATCTGGCGACACAATGGCGTTGATTGCGCGCGATATCTATGGAGACTTCCGCCTGTACGAACAGCTATGCGCTTTCAACAGCATTGCGGACTGTAACATCATCGAAGTTGGTCAGGTGATCAAGCTGCCGACCAACGCTGAGATCGGGGCGAGCGCCACCACGACCACGGCAGCCGCAACCCCGGCCGCCACGACAGCCGCGCAGCCAGTCGCAACGACTGCCGCCACCACGGCGACAACGACTACGGCGACAACGACCGCCACCACGCCTGTCACCACGACAGCGCCGGTGACTTCGACGGGCGCGACCACCAGCACGACGGGCACGCGCCCTTCCACTGGCAGTACGGCCGCCGGTACGATCGCAGAGGTAGCCGCCAGTAACCCGAACTTCTCGATCCTGTCGAAGGCATTGGAGGCGACCGGCCTCGACGCGACCCTTTCCAGCGGCGAATATACGGTCTTCGCACCGACTGATGCTGCCTTCAACGTCTTGCTAGACACGACTGGGCTGACAGCTGATCAGCTGTTGCAGGCAAGTGAGCTTTCTCAGATCCTGCAATATCATGTGTTGAGCGGCGCGGTCATGGCCGAAGATGTAACGAATGGCATGAAGGCTACGACCGTGCAGGGCAAGCCAGTAACCTTTGAGATTAAGGACGGCAGCGTCTACATCAACGGCGCCAAAGTCACGATCACCGACATCCCAGCATCCAACGGCGTCATTCACGCCATCAGCGCGGTGATTCTGCCCCCAGCTCAGTAACACTCAGGCGCGCGGACGTCGCGTCCGCTTTGCAGGTTTTCCACGCATTGCCCTACAACGATGTAGGCGCTGCAAGTGTATATTCTACAGGCCGGGCAAATTTGCCCGGCCTGTTTGCATGCACCCTTATCCTGCGCTGGTTGAGATGAGTTTACAGAGTCGCGGCTTGCTTGCTGCTCGCTTCAGATGCTATAGTTTGGCCCAGCAACATAACGACCTCGTCTGATCACGATTGGAGATTGTTTGATGACCGATACAGCCACAGCCAACACGGGTCGGGCCAGGCTCAACTACGCGGCCTGGCCCGACGAATCCGGCCACTTTGGCCCCTACGGCGGCAAGTTCGTGCCCGAAACCCTCATGCCCGCGTTGGATGAGCTGGAAGAAGTCTACCTCAAGTCCAAACACGATAAGGAGTTCCAGGTCGAACTCGACTATCTGCTGCGCACTTTTGTCGGGCGTCCCACGCCGATTACCTATGCGCGGCGGCTGACCGAACATTTTGGCGGGCCGCGCATCTACATCAAGCGCGAAGACCTGGCGCACACCGGCGCGCACAAGATCAACAACGCGCTCGGCCAGGCGCTGCTGATGAAGCGCAAGATGGCGAAGACGCGCATCGTGGCGGAGACCGGTGCGGGTCAACACGGCGTCGCCACGGCCACAGCCGCGGCCATGTTGGGCATCGAGTGCGTCGTCTACATGGGCACGGTCGATATGGCGCGGCAGGAACCCAACGTCTATCGGATGCGGTTGCTCGGCACAGAGGTGCGCAGCGTCGAGTCGGGCAGCAGAACGCTTAAGGATGCGATCAACGACGCCATTCGCGACTGGGTGACGAACGTGCGCAACACGCACTACTTGCTTGGCAGCGCGCTCGGCCCGCATCCCTACCCGACGATGGTGCGCGATTTCCAGAGCGTGATCGGTCGCGAGGCGCTGCGTCAGATGCTGGATGCGGAGGATGGGCCTGGACGGCTGCCCGATGTGATCGTCGCCTGCGTAGGCGGCGGCAGCAACGCCATCGGCATCTTTCACCCCTTCCTGGAGTATGAAACGGTGCGGCTGATCGGCGTCGAGGCGGGTGGCCGCGGGATTGAAGGTGGTCAACATGCCGCGCGTTTTGCCGACCCCAAGCTGGGCCGGCTGGGCGTGTTGCAAGGCACGAAGAGTTTTGTCATGCAAGATGCCGACGGCCAGATCGCGCTGACACACAGTATCAGCGCTGGGCTGGACTATGCCAGCGTCGGGCCGGAACATGCCTGGCTGCGCGACCAGGGCCGCACCGAATACACCTACGCCACTGACGACGAAGCGATGGAAGGCGTCAGATTGCTCAGCCGCTTTGAAGGCATCATTCCCGCGCTGGAAAGCGCGCACGCGGTTGCGCATCTGGTCCAGCTTGCCCCACAGATGAGCCGTAACGAAGTAATTCTCGTCAACCTCAGCGGTCGCGGCGATAAGGATCTCGGCGCCATTATGACGGAACTTGGGAAGTTCTAGCCTGACATGCGCACAGCGCAAAAGGTGACCTATGGGATCAGCCGTGTATAACAAAGTTGTGGTTGTGGCGGTTGGCGTCGCTCTAGCGCTGATTATAGGTATAGGCTTGCGCTTTGCGCCGGTATCTGCTCAAGATGAAGGCGAATCCCTGTCGCAGGTCCAGGAGATCAGGGGGTTTCTGCAAACGAATGAAGCCAAAATCTACCGTCTGGCCGATCTGAGCGCCGGGCAGACGCTCTATGTGCGGATGACGAATGACGGCGGCAATCTGGATCCCTTTGTGGCTCTCTTTTCAGCCGACGCCGATATCGCTGTGGTGCGCGCACAGTTTAGTGAAGGCGTAACCGCGGCCATTGCGGCGGGCGTAGAGCCGCACCTTGCTGTGGCGCAGGTGAGCGATAGCTTGGCGCTGGCCTGGAGCGACGATGTTTTGCCGAGGCATGAGGCTGCGCTGGCGTTTACAACGCCTGTCGATGGCGATTATTTGCTGCTCGCACGCTCGGCACTGACGAGTGAAAGCTTTGGCCGCTTCAAGCTGTTGGCTGGGCTGGATGAGCCTGCAGTGGTGAGCGGCCGGGCCACGCCGCGCGGCGGTGATTTCGCGGCCATCGACCGCACCGCCACTCCGCGCCAAGTGGGCGTTGAAGTGATTACAGGAACAGCAACGCTGGCGCGCCAATCCACCTTCTTTTATCTCCAGCCGCTAGAGGCAGGCGACACCTTTTATGCGACCGTCGCTGCCACCTCCGGCGATCTGCGCCCCATCATCACTCTGCGTGACTACAGCGGCAAACCGATCAGCGTAGCCAATCGAGACGGTGTGAATAGCAGCGGCTCCTTTTCCTACACCACCCCTGTGGACACGGAAGAGTACTTTCTGGATCTGACCGCGTGCTGCGGCCCGGATCAACCGACCACAGGTGACGTCCGGCTGGCAGTGGGAAGGAACGCGCCAGAGGTGTTGACGGATGCAAAGATTGTCACCGCTGGCGCGCCGGTGCTGCAGCGCGCCATTCCCGTCAAGGTCGGCGTGCGCCTTCAGCAGATCACCACCGTGGACCAGAAAGCCGAAAACTTTGGCGCGCAGCTCTCCATCCGCATGGAATGGACCGATCCAGCCCTGGCTTTTGACCCGGACGCGTGCCAGTGTAGCTTCAAAACCTATAACGGCGACAGCTTCAAAGATTTCATCATCGGCAGCGGCGCGCGCTGGCCGGAATTCACGCTTTTCAATCAGCAGGGCAACCGCTGGACGCAGAACAAAGCTGTTGTCGTCGAGCAGGATGGTCACGCCATTTATTTAGAGCGCGCCACGACCACGTTCCAGGCGCCTGACTTCGATTTCCGTTCCTTTCCCTTCGACCAGCAGGATTTCTATATCCGGCTCGAAATGCTTTACCCGCGAGAGTATTTTGTTCTGGAGGCCGATGAACAGTACGCCGACATCGGCGATCAGCTTGGCGAGGAGGAGTGGTACATCACAAGTTGGGACACGCAGACCGCCGCGGAGGTGAGCACCACGCTCACTCCTGTATCACGCTACTCGCTTCACTTCAGGGCGCAGCGTCACCTGAGCTACTATCTCCTGCGCTTCTTTATCCCACTGGCGCTGATTCTGCTCGTCTCCTGGATCACACTCTTCCTAAGCAACTATACACGGCGCATTGAGGCAACCACCGGCAACCTGCTCCTGTTTATCGCGTGGAACTTTTCGATCGGCAGCGATCTGCCGCGGTTGGGATACCTGACGTTTATGGATGTGCTTTTGCTGACTACCTTTATGCTCAATGTTGGCATTATTGTCTACAACGTCATCTTGCGGCGGATGGAGAGTGCAGGAAAGCTTGACAAAGCCCAGCGCATCGATCGGTTTGCCATCTGGCTTTATCCGGTTAGCTTCTTTGCGCTGTTGGGCATCGGCCAGTTCCTGCGCATCTTCTTGGTCAATTGACAAACGGCAGCGCCAGACAGCGCTGACAGACGGACTCAGTGAAAAACGTAATTATTCAGACAGGATACAGATCGGTGAAGAAATAGAACGCGAATTGCGTTGATTTTCGCTGGTCTGACCTATGGGCATCCGTCTGATCCGCGTGCAATTTTCACCCGGCTGAACAGTTACGAAAAAACAATAGTGTTGAAAGGATGCAACGAGCGTGACCGGAGTCGAGCAAATTCAAGCAATCTTTGTCAAGGCCAAAGCCGAACAACGCGCTGTTTTCATGCCTTACCACGCCATGGGCTATCCCGATCGCGCTCAGACGCTGGAAATTATCCGTACGCTTGGCGAGACAGGCGCCGAGCTGTTCGAGATCGGCATCCCGCACAGCGATCCGCTCGCTGACGGCCCAACGATCCAGACCGCCACCTACACCGCGCTGACCCAGGGCACGACTGTGGCGGATTGTCTGGCGATGGTGCGCGAGCTGCGCGCCGCCGGCATGACGCAACCCTTCTGCGCCATGACCTATTACAATCCGCTCTTTGCTTACGGGATGGAGGCTTTCGTCGCGGACGCGAGGACCGCCGGCATCGACGGGCTGATCGTGCCCGACCTGCCGCCAGAGGAAGCTGAGGAGCTGGAGGCGGCCTGCCGCCGCGCCGGCCTCGCCACGATCTATCTGCTCGCGCCGACCAGCACCGACGCGCGCATCCGCTTTGTAGCCGCGCATAGCACCGGCTTCATCTACCTGGTCAGCGTCACCGGCATCACCGGCGCGCGCACCGACCTGCCACCCGACCTGGCCGACTTCGTTGCACGCGTGCGTAAAGTCACGACCTTGCCGCTGGCAGTCGGGTTTGGCATCGGCACAGGCGAGCAAGCGTCGGCCGTCGCCAGGCTCGCCGATGGCGTCATCGTCGGGTCCGCGCTCGTAAAAGCCGCCGACATGGGGCTGGCGCGCGTGGCAACCCTGGGCAGCGAATTGGCCGCAGGTGCGCGTTCCCGTTAACGGCGCAAAATTGGCGACATTTACCTGGCCCTCTGTGGATGCGCAGCGCAAATTGCAGCCGTCGCTGGTGCGGCGTATAAGATTGCGGGAAGGTGGGGTAGCTGCGTCGCTATCGACGCCGGCAGCAGGGATCACTACTGACCGCTAGGGTAAGTAGTTTTGCGGAACACCATCCCGGAAGCTTTGGAGCTTCCGAGATGATCGCAGACTAGCATCGATTTACTATCTAGTCATCAGCAACTGCGCGCGTCGCTTTGCTTCACTCGATAATGATAGTTGTAGGCTGTGGCAAAGCCGGCGCCGGCGTAGAGTCGTTGGGCGGCGGTGTTGTGCGCCATCACCTGAAGATAGGCGCGCCGCGCCTCGTACAGTTGCGCCCAGATCGCAAGCGTGCGCAGGATGGCTCGCGCCGCACCCTGGCGACGAAAAGCCGGCAGCGTCGCCATGCTGAAGATGCCCAGCCAGCCAGCCTCGACGACACCCATGCCCACCGCGGCCGGCTCCCCATTGCGACGCAGCACCACAAAACCATGCGGCGTCGCAATCCGCTCCAGAATCCCACGACGAACGGACGCGGCCGCCCCGCTGACAGCCTCGGATATGCAATAGAGTTCAAACCAGAGCGCATCGAATTCCTCACTCACTTCGACCTCAAACGCAGGATAATGGCGGAGCGACGGCAGGCGCGCCAGCATCGTCTCTAGCGCCGCGGTCTGAACGTGGGTGCGCGCCTCGGCCGCGTAGCCACGCGCGGCGAGCTCGTGGTCGAGATGCGGCGGCTGCATGGCGTCGCAGATCTGGTAGATGGCGGGCAGGTTGCGTGCGGTGTAGAAGGCTTCGACGTGGGCCAGCTTGGTCGCCAGCGGCAGCGCGCCCTCGTCGCCATTCGGCCAGACCGAGTTGGCGCGGCGCGTGACGCCCGCGGTGCTGCGCAATTGCCAGCCGTCACACGTTGCGCTTTCCGCGGCGGGCCAGGCATTGGCGGCAATGGTTTCGATAGTGAGGATGGTGGCTGGGTCAGTCATGGCTCGGTGGATTGTTGTGCGTGTGTGCGTTTTCTCAAACACCTGGGAACAGCCACCAGTATACCATAGCTCCACTTGGGTCTGGCCGCATCGCTGTGCTACACTCGAAGCAATGCGCAGGAGCGCATGAATACAAATGAGAAGGGGAACTGAGCGAATGGCTGTACAATCAGGCGGCGACTATCAACTATTGGACTCCGGCGCTATGCGTAAGCTGGAGCGCATCGGCCCGTACCTGCTGGTGCGTCCGTCGTTGCAAGCAATCTGGCAGCCGCGCCTCATCGATAGTGACTGGCAGCGCGCTGACGGCGTCTACGAACGCGGCGCCGACGAAGATGGCGGGCGTTGGCGCTTTTCCCACAAGGTCAACCGCGAATTCGAAGTGCTCTTCGGCAATCTTCAGTTTCACATCAAGCTCACCAATTTTGGCCACATGGGTCTTTTTGCCGAGCAACTCGATAACTGGAACTGGATGCGCGACGCGATCCGGGCGCGCATGAAGCACACGAACGACCGCAACCTTTATGTGCTCAATCTTTTCGGCTACACGGGAGGCAGCACGCTGGCGTGCAGCCAGGCGGGCGCGCATTGTGTACATCTTGACGCCGCGCGTGGGGTGGTGGACTGGGCGCGCAAGAACGCTCAGTTGAGCGGGCTGACCGACCGCCCGATCCGCTGGCTGGTTGACGATGCCGTCAAATTCGTCAAGCGCGAGGAGCGCCGCGGCCACACTTATCAGGCGATCATTTTGGATCCACCTTCCTTTGGCCGCGGGCCCAAAGGCGAGGTCTTCAAGATCGAGGACGATCTGGCGCCGCTGCTGCAGGCGTGCCGCTCGCTGCTGGCCGACGACGCGCTTTTCGTGTTGTATAGCTGTCACACGCCCGGCTTTACGCCCATCACGGTGCGCAACCAACTGGATATCGTCGTTGGTGGTCGTGGCGGCGCCGTCGAAGCTGGCGAAATGACGATCCCGGAGCAGCAGCCAAATGCCGCCCGCGCGCGCCTGTTGCCAAGTGGCGTCTATGCTCGCTGGCTGGCAGCAACCTGATCATGACGACCCATCTGACCAACCCCCACAGCTTTCACTTCAGGGAAGCGCTCAAGCTGGAGAAGCGCAGCGAACGTGCACAACGTCAGTTGACGCTGGTTGAGGGCGTACGTGAGGTGAGCCGTGCGTTGGCGGCCGGCATTGTGCCTGTCAAGGCGTTTATCTGCCCGGCACTGGTCGATTCGGTCGCGTTGAATGGCGTTGTGGCGCAGCTTGTGCACCTTGACGCCGAACGACGCTGCCACCTCTTCACAGTGACGCCTGAACTCTTTGCCAAGTTGGCCGTGCGCGAAGAGAGCGGCGGCATTGTGCTGGTGATCCCTTATCTCGATGCCAGCCTCGAACATCTGCCACAACGCTCCCCGTCCTTCTTTGCGGTGATCGACCGGCCAGAGAAACCGGGCAACCTGGGCGCTATCCTGCGCACCGCGGACGCCGCGGGCGTGGACGGCGTCATCGTCTGCGGCGGCGCTGACCTGCACAATCCCAATGTCGTGCGCGCCAGCCTGGGCACGCTCTTCACCGTGCGAGTGGCGGAAGCAAACGAGGAAGTCGCGCTTGCTTGGCTGCGGCAATCTGGCGTGCGTCTGGTCGGCGCAATGCCCGACGCTGCGCTGCGCTACACCGCGGCGGACCTGACTGGCCCGGTCGCCATTGTGATGGGCAGCGAGGCGGAAGGACTCAGTCCGCTGTGGGCGGAGTCTGTAGACGAGCGCGTCACGATTCCAATGTTTGGTCAGGCCGACAGCCTCAACCTGGCGACCGCGACCGCACTGCTGCTGTATGAAGTGGTGCGACAGCGCGGACGATAAGGCCGCTAAATCCTACATTGCCTGCCAGACGGACTACACGGCCATGTAGTCCGTTTTCAATGCATCCGCTTTACAATAGAAAGCAGGACGCACTGCGGTTGCACTGCACGAGCACGACGCAACCGCCAGTGCGCCGAGGATCCGGCTTCTGGAAGGAGAGAAACTGATGAGATATGCAAATGCACTCAAATGGATGATGCCGCCGATCGTGGTGCTGGCGTTGATCGCGACGCTGGCTGGGTTGTGGCCGGCGCCGGGCGCTCCCTTTGCCGCGACGACACTGCGGGGAGAGGTGGTGACGATCAATGCCCGCGGCCTCTATTATTGGGACACGGCCAGTTCAGCCGCGCAGATGCAGGCCAACGATCTGGTGATGTTGGTGGTGGGGCTGCCGCTGCTGGCCATCTCTTTTTGGCTGGCGCGGCGCGGCTCGCTGCGGGGGCGACTGTTGTTGACCGGCACGCTCGGCTTTGTGCTCTACACTTACATCAGCATGTCTTTCGGCGCGGCCTACAATCAGCTCTTTCTCGTCTACGTGACGCTCTTTGGCCTGAGTCTCTATGCCTTCCTCCTGGCAATGCTCTCCTTTGACCTGCAGACGCTGCCGCAGCACTTCAGTGACAGGCTGCCGCGGCGTGGGATCGCTGGCGTGCTCTTTTTTGCAGGCGGCTTTCTCTCGCTGGCGTGGCTGGGCCGCATTGCGCCGACGATCACGCAGACGCAACTGCCGCCGCTGGAAAACGCGACGACGCTTTTCATCCAGGCCATGGACCTGGCGCTGATCGCACCGCTCTGTGTGCTGGCAGGCATCCTGCTGCTGCGGCGCAGCGCGTGGGGCTATCTGCTGGCGTCGGTGGCGCTGCTCAAATTCGTGACGCTGGGACTGGCGGTGACGCTGATGGGGCTGAACATGGCGCGCGTCGGCGCGGCGGTGAGCGTGGTGGAGCTGGTCATCTTCCCGCTGATCACGCTGCTCAACCTGGCGATGGCGATCGCGCTGCTGCGCAATGTTCACGAGAATACCCGTCGCAATGTCAGCGGGCGCGGACTCTCCGGGAACCGTGCATGAGCAGCAACTACTACTGGCAATGGCGCGAAGTGCGCCTGCGCCCGCTGCACCACGATGACGCCGCGCTCTGGCTGGCTGAGGAGCAGTCCGACAGCGAAACCGTGCGCTTTCTCAACTATGGCATGGATTTACCGAAGTCGGCGCAAGCGGCGCGGGCGTTTGTCGAACGCTACGCCGAGTTCAACCACCGCGACGAACGCATCATGTTTTCAATCGAGACGCTGCAAGGCGAACTGGTGGGCGGCATCAACCTGCACTCGATGGATCGTACAAACGGCGTCTTTGAGACCGGCACGCGCGTCTATAGCGCCTACCGCGGCCGTGGCTATGGCTTTCAGGCCAAGGTGATTGTCCTGCGCTATGCCTTTCATGAGCTGCGCTTTCAGAAATACAACATCCGCTGTCTGGAGAACAACGAGCCCATGATCCGTCACGCGGGCCGGCTCGGCTGCCAGGCGGAAGGGCGCATCCGCCGGCATATCTACACGGACGGCCGCTACTATGATGAGCTGATCTTTGGATTGACGCGCGAGGAGTTCGACGAACTGGCGGAACGTCTGCGCAATGAGACGCTCAGCCAATCAGAAGGATAAAGGAGTGAACAAAGAGGCCAGCGCGACGCGCTGGCCTCCAGTCACTTCTCGTCTGCCTGGCCAGTTCAGCCAGCCGCAGCTTCGGCTTCCTGCGCTTTGGCAGCTTCGGCGCTCTGCGCCTTGGTGGCTTTGGCGATGGCGCGCGCTTCGGCGGCTGCCCAATTCTCGCCTTCGCGCACCACGGCGACCTGGAACTTTGCGGTGACTTCCGGCATCAGACGAAGCGTCACATCGTGGATGCCCAGATCGCGGAGACCATGCTCAATCTCAATGCGGCGGCGATCCACTTCGAAGTCAACGACGGCGCTCAACTTCTCAGCAATGTCGCTGGTGGTGATCGAGCCGTACAGCCGGTCGTTATCGCCGGCATTGGCGGCAAAGAGCAACCGCTTGCCTGCGATCATCTGCGCCTGCGCCTCGGCATTGGCGCGCTCACGGGCGCGACGGCGAGTGGCGGTAGCCTTGATTTCTTCAGCCTGTTTCATCGCACCGCGCGTGGCGAGCACTGCCAGCCCACGCGGCATGAGATAGTTGCGCGCATAGCCGCCCGCAACGGCATAGACTTCACCGGCGTGGCCTACCTCAGGAACATCTTTGACCAACAAAACTTTGACACGCGCCATCATTTTTCTCCTTTAACAAGCGCATCAGACGATACGTGGTTTCGCAGCGTTCTGCTGCTTTGACGATTACCCGCTATTTCATGCAGGCAGACCTTCATCATACTGAAAATCGGCCATTGACCCAAATCCCTGCATTGCTTTGGGTCAATTCGTTTGTGGCTCAAATGATTCAACAGGATGGGAGAGTCGTGCTATACTGCCCTCGCATCGATGGCCGCGAGCCCTGGGTCAGGGCAAGGCGCTTCTGTGACTAAACGACCTTTCGGCGCTGCAACATGAGGCTCTAGTGTTGACGCAACCTGTCGAGATTTATCTTCCTCCGCCCAAATCGAATCAAATCCATCTTCCCGAATCCCACCTGGCATTGCATCTCCGCTGGAAGCGGCGGCTGTTGGGGTTTGGAGCGGTGCTGCTCTTGCTGGCCACAACCCTCGGCTGCGCATTTTCCGAACTGCTAGTCCCGCCGCCCACGTCTACGCCCATGCCCACGCGCACGCTCGAACCTACCTTTACGCCAACCCCGGAAGCGCTGCAACCGTTGGTCGTGGTGACGCCCCCCCGCGATGGCACACCGGGGGTCATTGTGATCCAACCGACGATCGATGGCGATCGCGTCGTGATCGCCATCCCCCCCACGGATACGCCAGTCCCGCCGCCGACCGAGACGCCCTTCCCCACGCCGACCGCACCGCCGCTAGAGCAGACCGCAACCGCGGCCGCGCTGGTGGCGCAGATGACGGCTGAGGCGCCGATCACCCCTATTCCAGGGCTGCCCATCCCCACCGCGACGCTGCTCCCGACTGAAACCATGACGCCAGGGCCAACCGCCACGCCCTTTATCGTCGTTGATAGCGGCTTTGTCGCCTTGCGCACCGGGCCGGGCGTGCAGTATCCGCAGGTAGCCCAGTTGGGGCCTGGCATCCCGATCGCCATCATTGGCCGCAACACCCAGGGCGACTGGTACGAGGTGTGCTGCGTCAACGGCGCCTCGGTCTGGGTGGCGGCTTCACACGTGCGCGTCGTCAACGAAACGCAACAAGTGGCATTGGTGGTGGCGCAGCCGCCGCCGACCTTTACGCCCACGTTCACGCCAACAGAGACGCCCACCGCCACCTTTACGCCCACTGCCACGCTCTTCCCCTTTGAGCGCGCGATCGGCCCGCAGTTTTTTCCCACAGAAAATCAGTTTCTCACGATCTGGGCGTATCTTTTTGTCGGCGCACTCAATGACACGCTCCAGCCAGAAGAACCGGTCGAAGGCTACTTTCTCGATGTGCGGTTCAAGGGCGTCGAGCGGCCCAATACCAATACCGACCGCCCTAGCACAAATGTAATCCAGTACAGCGCGGCCGAAGGCGCGGGGAACCGCGTCAAGTACAACTATAAGTATGAATACCGCCCGCCGAACCAACCGACGCCCGCCCCTGATCAAGTTGCGACGCCGCGGCCATGCGATCTGCTTGGTCAAGGTGCGTGGCAGGTCTGGGTGCGTGATGGAGCCGGCAACCAGCTTTCCGACGTTGTAGAGTTCTCAACGGATTGCAACAATCCGAATCGCGAGATCTATCTGGGGTTTGTCCGTATGCGCTAGCGCGGGCGACGCCCATCAGAAAGTCGATGACTATGAAACGTAACCGATTCTTTTTGCTCACTATGATCACCATAGGGCTGCTGGCGGCCGGATGTTTTGGCGGCAGCCAGGTCAATGAGGAAGTTGCGGCGCCCCTCCGCTCGCCTCACCCCACCTTTACACCGACGCCAGCGACGCCGGCCACCCCAACGGCGCCAGCGCTTACAATTGCCGAAGCCGAGAATTCGGCGCCACCAACGGTCGCTGTCGCCTCCCAAGCAAGTGCAGCACAGCCAGAGACGGAAGCCGC
>JACSRH010000078.1 GCA_014879855.1 Caldilineaceae bacterium
CAACTACACGCTCGAACTCACCATTCGGCCACTTGGGCCAACGCCGACCGCCACTGCGCTGCCCGTGACGCCGGAGCGCATCCACTTCGCACCGGGGGAGACGAGTGTGGTGCGCAACGGCGCGCTGCCAGCGAGCCAGATCAAGCAATATGTCTTCCGCGCGCTGGCCGGACAGGACGCCCGCTTCCTGCTCAGTTCGCCGGGCGGGCAGGCCAACTTCGCCCTGCAAGGCATGAGCGACCGCGTCACCTACAAAGCGTTCTCCGACCCGACGCGCGAGTTTGTCTTGACTCTGCCGCGCACACAGGATTATCTGCTGTCACTCAATGGGCCGGCGTTCATCAACTACACGCTCGAACTCACCATTCGGCCACTTGGGCCAACGCCGACCGCCACTGCGCTGCCCGCGCCGCCGGAGCGCATCAACTTCGCACCAGGCGAGACAAGCGCGGTGCGCAACGGCGCGTTGCCAGCCAGCCAGTTCAAGCAATATGTCTTGCGCGCGCTGGCCGGACAGGACGCCCGCTTCCTGCTCAGCTCGCCGGGCGGGCAGGCCAACTTTGCGGTGCAGGGCATGACCGACGGCGTCACCTACAAGGCATTCTCCGACCCGACGCGCGAGTTTGCTTTTACGCTGTCGCGCACCCAGGATTATCTGATCTCGCTCAATGGGCCGGCTTTTATCAACTACACGCTTGAGGTGACCGTGCTATCACGCGGGGCAACGCCGACGCCCACCGCCGCGCCTGTCACACCGGAGCGCATCACCTTCTCGCCGGGTGCGACCAGCGCCACACGCAGCGGGTCGTTGTGGGCCAACACACCGCGCGCCTATGTCTTTGGCGCCGCGGCCGGGCAGACAGCGCGCATCCGCTTCAACTCGCCCAGCCCGGCCGCGGCCTTCGCCGTGCGCGGGGAAAGCGACGGCGTGCAGTACAAAACCATGGCCGATCCGTCGCGCGATTGGTCGTTCACGCTGCCGCTGAACCAGGACTATCTGATCACGATCCAGGCGCCAGTCAACACGTCCTTTAGCTTGGAGCTGATCATCCCGCCCGGAGGAGGGCCGACAGCGCCGCCACCCACGCTGACGCCCACCGCCACACCCACTGCCATGCCTTCAGCCACGCCGACTGCCATGCCGACTGTCATGCCCACGGCGACGGCTATGCCTACGGCGACGCCAACCACAGCGCCGACCGATGCGCCCACACCGACCGCCACCGCGACGCTGGCGCCAACCGCCACCGCCACGCTCGAACCCACGGCGACCAGCGAACCCACGGCGACCGAAACGCCAACGCTCGTTCCACCGACCGAGACGCCGACCGAGACGCCGACCGAGACGCCAACGCCCGTTCCGCCTACCGAATCGCCCACCGAGACGCCGACCGAGACGCTGGCGCTCTAGAAGTGGTGCGCAGGTCGTAGCAAGCCTCCAGCCATGCAAAAGCTCCGGCAAGGCGGCCGGAGCTTTTGCATGGCTGGAGAAGAGGAAGAGCGGCAGGACGTGCGGCGCCTTCCGCTAGGCAGAGCGGTGCGAACCGGCTCTATTCTGCAATTGGATCGTCTGGGTGAAGTTCGTTATAGAGGGCAATCAACTCTACATAGCGTTTGCCGATGTTTTCGCGGCGCCGGATCTGGCCGTGAAATGCACCAGGGATGTTGAGCCGAGAGACCAGATAGTTGTCTGGCCGGTGGTTGACCTTGAAGTTGCCGTCGAGATCGACGCTCACCGAATAAACGCCGATGCCGTCCATTTTGACGCTGGCGCCGGTGGCAAAGAAGTAGAGCAGCGCGTTGCGAATCTCTTCAAGCACGTGGCGCACATCGCTGGCGGCGAGTGAGCACTTCGTGGCAATCTGCTCCGCCACTTCGTCCAGTTCCACGCGCCGGTTGTGGACGACCATCGGACATAATTCGGCGACTGCCTTCATGTGATTTGCCATAGCATGTATCTCCTGTTGAAAATCATGGTTGTCAGCGACGGAGGAGACGCCTGGGAGAGCGGCGACGATCCCGCACGATCCGGCTGCAAGACAGTAAGACAATAAGAAGGTTGTCTGCAACAGCGCTCTCCCTGTTCGGGGCCTTTCCGTAGCCGCTTTGGGTAGCTTCCTATCTCCAACGGCTGACAATATCGTCGCGGAAAGGATGCGTTATGACAAAGGCGGGAAGTTGGATTTTGGTTACGTCAAATTGCGGAACGCATAATGAGAGGGTAGGTAGTACTCTTGTCTGAGACCGTAGTCCACCGTTACCAAGCTATCTCGATTGCCAGCCTCTTCACCGCCGGCAACCAGGCGACGGCCTTATTCCTCACCAAAAGTCGTAGCAACGACCACTACCCAACGGATGAATGCCACCACGTATAGAGGGGATGGGAGCGCCAAGGACGGAAGCGCGCCTTCGACTCAATGTCGGTCAGGACGCTGCGCAGTATGAAACCATCTATGGCGGACTGCTCCGCCCAAAGCTTTATCAGCTTTGGCGTTGTCACCATGCCAACCATGGCGCCAACTCTACCCAATACAGTCACCACTCGACGATCATCGGCTGCAATCGTCCAATTGCGTGCAATCGCAATCGCTGCACTCATGGCTTCACCGTCATCCAGTTGAGCCGCCAGCGCAAGAAACAATGCTTCTTCCTCCTCCTGTAGCGGTACGGTGACGACGCCGCACTGCTCAAGCCGCTCCGCCAGATCGTCAGCGTCAGGGGAGAGCAGTGCAGCAAGATGGAGCAGCTCTTTTTCGACCACAAACTGCGCAATGGCAACCGGTTGTCTGATAGCCGCAAGGATGTTCCCTGCATACGGCGTCGCAAATAAGTTGATGGCACAACACGCATCCAAAATCAAGCCACCGTGTGGCAGCACACGCTCAACCACCGGGGGGAGGATTTTATGGTTGCCTGCCTTGATTTTGTCTGCCGTACCTGGCTGGAGCAGGCGCACTTCTTCTAAGCGCAGAGCCATCGCCTCCACCGAAACGCCATAATCGTGCGCCAGGACAAGCAGATCGGCAAAGGTGAATTGCTTGTCAGTCGCGCGCAATTGTTGGAAGCGACGCACAACGCCGTTCTTGGGCAACAAAAAGTTACGCGCAAAGGCGTCGGCAAAGCGCTCCTCCTCGGCGCGGCGGCTGCCATGGTCAGGCAGGGCATCGGCGCGTTGGCGGTCGGCCAGGAAGTGTCCGTACTCGTGCACCATAGTCCAGCGCCGGCGTTCTTCAGGATGCTGCCGGTTGACGGCAATGCAGCCGCCCAGCTCAGGTGAATAGGCATAAAGACCGGCGAGGCTGCCTGATGGTTTGAGTTCCATATAAAAGATGCGCAGCCCAATCCCGTTTTCCAGCAAAATGCGCAGCAGCGCAATCGGCGCGTCGCCCAGATTCAGCCGGCTACGCTCATGCTGCGCAACGCTTTCGGCCAGTGCATTGGCATCAGTCCTACCCAACTGCACTTCAGCCGGTTCGTAACGCGCCACAGGCGCATTGACTAACTGTTCTAACTCCAAATAATCCTGACAGAGGGTCTCAAACTCCCTGATGCTGGCATCAAAAACAGTCGACGCCTCTGGCCACTGAATGCGCTGACTGCGAAACTGCGGCGCAAAGGGCAGCAGATGGGGGCGGTCGCGCAGCAGATCGTTGACCGATTGGCCGTAGACCTGCGCCAGTTGCAGCAGTTCGCCGGCGCGAACGCGCCGCTCTCCCTTCTCGATGGCGACCATGGTGGTGCGCGCAACGCCGATGGCGCTGGCCGCTTCTTCCTGAGTTAGCCCGCGGCGTTTGCGTGTATCCTGGAGACGTTGACCGAGTGCTTGTGGGGCAATCGCATCGAGTTGAGTGACGTCCATAGTTGCTCCCTTGGCGGGTGAAAGCTGTTTCCGATCCAAAAGTAAGTATAGGACAGAAACCAACAATGTCAATTATTTGGGGAAAATTCTTCCTGATGGCGTCAAATTGTCAGATACGATACCACTGGCTCATCCGCCAGGATGGTGATGTCTCGGCGCGCTACCTGGTTCAGTATGTGCTTAACACTTACGTCAAAACCTTCAACGCACGCCACCAAAACACGGGCACACTCTTTGAAGGGCCGTACCACGCACGGCTCATCGATTGCGACGAATACCTGCTGCACCTGTGCCGCTACATCCACGCCAATCCAGTCAGTCACGGCTTTGCCGCGGCGCCTGACCTCTGGCCCTACTCTAACTTTCTGGATTGGATCGGTCAGCGCCCTGGCACGCTTGTCGACCGCACCTTTATCCGCACCCATTTCTCGAATGTCGAGCAGTACGCCGCGTCGATACAGGCTTACCTGCAAACGCGCACCATGCCGTCCGGCCTGAGCCGCTATCTCGATGAGTTGGAGGAATGATAAGCGCCAGCGTGCGTCGCACCGGCCACACGCCCTTCCCTAACCACGCCAACCGCTGGCCGGTGCGACGCACGCTGACGCCCAGCTTCACCTACCACTCCCCCGCAACGCCCGATCCAACACTGCCGGCAGCATCGCCTGCAATTCCTGCTCGGACTTAGCCTGAAGCTCGACCAACTGTCTTATCCGACTTTGCATTTGTTCCAGTTCCTTGACGACTGCTTGTTGGTCAGCGATAGATGGCAATGGTAAGGCAATCTGCCTTACTTTGCCTGCGCTGGGCACGTAAAGCCGAAAGCGACACTCGGCGCGACCCCCACCGCCTGTGGACATCATCTGGCTGTGATATACTTTGCCCAGATTATTTTGTCCAGCCGTGACGTCCAGCCGGGCGTTGCGTAGGAAGCATCAAGAGGTGAATGCATGGATTCATGGCTGGAGCGCATTACGTACGATCAGCAGGTGTTGCGGGGTAAACCGGTGATCCGCGGGATGCGGATTTCCGCCGAAATGATTCTGGAACTCTTTGCCAAAGGCGCGACCCAAACCGAAATTCTCGAAGATTACCCGCAGCTTGAAGCGGAAGATTTGCAGGCGGCGCTGCTCTATGCGCACCACCTGGTCGCAGGCGAAACGGTTATTGATCGTCTGGCTGTCAGCGGATTCTGAGATGGATTGAGCGGATGCTCTGCTCAACCACTTTGTCCAGTTCTACGCGCTGGTTGTGAATGACCGGTCGAGTTCGTTATTGCGGAAGCGCTTAGCCCGTACATTGCCCGCCTATTCTGCGTGAGGTGGAATCTGTCCCGCTCAAGGCAGGGGGTGCTGGTGAGCAATTTAGGGGGATGCCTGCGTTACATCGACAGTAGCTCAATAAATCTGCGGGCAGTAAGAATCGGGATGCCGCGGAATGATTTCAAGTCCACAAGATGGGCATCACCGCTGACTATGTAATCAACGCTTGCGACAAGGGCAACCTCAAGGAACTTGTTGTCAGTCGGATCAGCCGTCACGGCAGTAATTGTTTCGAGTGGGCTCACAAATTCGGCCTTGCGGTGGACCCGCTCCAGCACAGGGGCCACTGTACTTGCCGCAAGACGTAGTTTTGGTCGCAGCAGCACATCCATGTATTCCGATATAATGTCATCGCTGACAACCAGGGTGAACTTTTCCGCCTTCCATGCGTCGTTCAACTTCCCTACCTGCCCGCCTAACAGCATGGAAACAAAGATGTTGGTGTCAAGCACGACTCGCACGAGCTTGCCTCACGGCGTGGATTTCAGCTTCGATATCTTGTTCCGTAATATTATATTGGGCAGCCTTCTCACGCATCGTCGCGACAGCAGCATCATAGCGCTGTTCAAGCGTTTCATCTTCCATCAGCGTGAGACGCAGATAGCGCACAAAGGCCAGCACATCCGCACGCCGCGATGCTGGCAGCGCCGCAACCTCCTGTAGCAAAGTTTGCTCAAAACTGCTCATAAAAAAATCTCACTTTGATCGCTTCTTCGGTCAACGTCCCATCGTCCAGGAGCGGCGCCCTCGCCGGTGACGGCAACGGCGGCTAGCCCGCACGCCTGGCTCGTTCGCTCAATATACTCCAAAATCGGATTGCTTCAAATGTCCCCAGGGAGGCATTGAGTCAACATGCTGATTATCGCACAGCCGAAGACGCATCGGGGACAATTCAAGTTGAAGGAGATGACCTGCAAAAATCACTTTACCCCAAACGTGATGTTCTTAGCAGTGCGCTTGCGGTCGCTACTCTGCTCTAGGTGGCAAACAACATGGCTCTTTTATTGCCCACAGGAGTGTGCACTTCCCGTCATTGCCGCCGCTGATGGGGTTGTCTTGTCATGAAATGCTGTGCTTCTTCTGCTGAGTACTCACGGCCAAGCAAGAACTCTTCAAGGGGGTGCTTGTTTGCGTAAATAAGGACGGCTTCAGAAATCAATACATTTTCGGCTAGGTTAACATTGGCAATGGGCAACTGTTCCGTCATTAAATGTGCAATCACTGTCGGTACATTAACAAGGTCTTCTCGACCTTTTCCATCCAGGCCCAACATATCTAGGAGCCGAGGGGAACGAAGAAATTCCGGCTTTAAATGGATAAGATCATTTCGCAAGTTTTGAAGGTCAATCAGTTGATCCCACAGCCTTCGCACTATAGCGTCCGAACTTTCATACGGCGGAATGGCATCGAAAACACGATATAATTCCTTGATCTTCTCAGTTAACTTTTCGCGCCTAAACAGATTGTCACGCTTTCCCTCAGCACAGTACTTCACCTGCAGGCGTTCAACGTTTTCCAGAACGAAATCAGTTTTTTGTTGGTTGTACCTCATCGAGCTCAGGTCAATACCGTTATTGAGCAACTGATCGAACCATAGATTGACGTACCCTTCAAGAAAAGATACTGAAAACACGGCTGTGACAGCCGTCATAACGAACTGAAGGTTCATTTGTGTGGCAATAGGGAGATCATTGGAAGACTGCAGATTGAACTCAAGCTCCGTGAGTGCAATTTTGGTCCGGGCAAAAGCTCTTGCCATCTCCAGATACATTTCTGGCCCATATACCCGAAGCGTTTTCATGCTAACTCGCAAATATCATTCATAACTTACCACTCCCCCGCAACGCCCGATCCAGCGCCGCCGGCAGCACCTGCCAGCGGGCGTTGAGCGGCGGCTCGGCCGGGCGCTCGGTTGCCGGCGTGCGCCGCCATGCATCGTACTGCCGCCACTGCGCCAGACAGTCGGGCAGGTCGTTCTCCGCAATGGGCCGCTGCGTGCGCGTCAGGCTGAAGCCCACCGCGTGCACCTCGTAATACCAGATCGCCTGCGTCGGCCCGCGGTGGTCAAAGAAGAGCAGGTTGGTCTTGGGGCCGGTGCCGTTGGCGACCGCGTTGGCAAAGACGCCCGCGGGCAGGCTGACGATGGCGTAGAGGTTGAAGTTCTCCAGCAGCTCCTTCTTGGTCTCCACATAGGCGCGCTCGTTGGTCTTGAAGAGCACCCCTTCGTCGATCACCGTGGCGGCGCGCCCGCTGCGGCGCAGCATCGCCATGATGTGCTGCATAAAGAGGATCGACGTGGCCGAGGAGACGTAGGGAAAGTTGCTCTTGATGGCGTCCACGTTCTCCGTGCCGCCAAAGGGGGGATTGGTCAGGATCACATCCCTGCGCTGCCCCTCGCCGATCGTGCGCACATCCAGCGCCAGGGTGTTGCCGCGCACCAGGTGCGGCGCTTCGATGCCGTGCAGCACCGCGTTCAT
>JACSRH010000347.1 GCA_014879855.1 Caldilineaceae bacterium
TCCGTCGTCGGCAGCGTCAGATGTGTATAAGAGACAGCTGATAGACAACGCCGCCGGCAGCTAAGCGAATGCGCAGTCCGTCTTGCAGCACTTGTGTGTACATCATGCCTGGCTTTGGACAACCGTAACTGCCGTCCGGCCAGACCACCATTTCCACACTCACCACTTCGATTTGATCGGCCGTCACGTTCAGGGTGGCGGCCAGGTTATTGATGGCTTCGTTGACTTGTGGCGGCATTGGCTGACTCCCTTCTAACGGCGCTGGTTGGCTTTCTTGTGGCGGTTTCGTGACTTCAATCGCTTCTTCCTGCACAATCGCGCTATCGTCTACTACGGTGAGGGTTTGCGTAGCTGGTGCGGCTGGTTCTGAAGCAAGCGGCTGCACTGGTGTACAGGCAACCAGGATGGTTGCGGTGAAGATGGCCATGGATAATCCTATTTTCATTGATCCCCCTGATCAGCATACATAACATTTTGCTTTCTATTGTGATGACGAACCTTGCGACAACAAAGTTCCATGCGCTGATGGGTCACTTGATGTGAGCGTGGGCCTTTCGTGAAGGTCACGTTATCGGCATAAGGTGGATCGTCGACGCAACACGTCGAGCGGCCAGCCCGACCTACGAATGGCGATCCTGGCGAAGGGCGCCCGGCCACACCCTGGCAATCGTGGAAGGCTTCCGCGCGTGGTATGATTCAGCGCGGAACTAGCCTTGGTTCCTTGCTCATTTCCATACTCAGTTTCCAGATCGAGGTCAATTCATGCAATACGGCCAGATTCCTGGCGTCACCAAACCGGTGGCGCGGCTCATTCAGGGGACCGTCATGATCGGTTCCGACAAGCTCGACTACAGCTTTGGTCTGCTCGACGATATTTTTGCGCTGGGCGGCAACGCTTTCGACGCGGCGCATGTCTACGGCAATGGCGATAACGAACGCACGCTCGGTCGCTGGATCGAAACGCGCCATTTGCGTGACCAGGTGGTGGTCATCACTAAAGGCGCGCATCACAACCAGGATCGCCGCCGCGTGACGCCCTTCGACATCACCGCAGACCTGCACGATTCGCTGGCGCGGCTGCGCACAGATTACATTGATCTCTATTTGTTGCATCGCGACGACCCGGAGGTTCCTGTCGGGCCGATCGTGGAAGTGCTCAACGAGCATCTGGCCGCCGGTCGCATCCACGCCTTTGGCGGCTCGAACTGGAGTTACCAGCGCATCGAGGCGGGCAACGCGTATGCGGCCCAACACGGGTTGCAGCCTTTCGCGGTGTCCAGCCCTCACTTCAGTCTGGCGATTCAAGTCAAGGAGCCATGGGACAATTGCGTTTCGCTCACGGGGGACGCCAACGCCGCGGCGCGCACCTTTTATGCCCAGCACGACATTCCCCTGCTGACGTGGTCGAGTCTCGCCGGCGGTTTTTTCAGCGGACGCTTCCACCCTGACAATCTGGACACATTTACGGCCTATCTGGATCGCCTCTGTGTGCAGAGCTATTGTTACCCGGAAAACTTTGCTCGGCTGACGCGCGCCCGCCAGCTTGCCGAGCAGCGCGGCGCGCCGTTGGCGCAGATTGCGATGGCCTATGTGCTGGCGCAACCCTTTGCGGTCTTTCCGCTGGTGGGTTGCGCCAACGGCGGCGAATATGCCGCCAATGCTGCGGCGCTCGATGTGGCGCTGACGCCAGCAGAGATTGCCTGGCTCGAAAGCGGCGCATGAAGGAATGGGGGGATTGTCCCTGCTGTTTTGACAGCCAGCGGGGCGAGTGCTATGCTTGCGACGATCGACAGGTCCGGTGCAACCTAGACAAGCGCCAGGTGAGGATGACAACGAATCCCGACAGGCGACGGGGTCGCACTGGTTTTTTGGAAAGATAATGAATCCTGAACAACGTTCTACGGGTCCACTGCAAATCCAGACGGATCCGGACAGTAGTAAGCCCGATGCAGAGCCTGGCCAGCATACGCTGACCAGGAAACTGCAGGGCTATGCTGCTGTCAAACCACATGGCAGTGGAGCTATCCATTGCCGACAAACCAATCTGAATCGTCGTTTTGCGCGTCCGGTGTTTCACCAGCGAGACCTGGCCGGCGGTGGCAACAGCCTGCGCAGCAACCACGATCGCGTCTGGAGGTTTGCTTTCTGAGCAGTGCAAGAGGGCAAGCCCTCATTGCGATCTTTTGCTGCTTGGTTATTGTCGAACCGCCTGCCCTGTTGGGTCAGGCGGTTTTTTTCGCCTCCTTTGCCTGTTGACCATCCACCAACGCGTGCTGCGACACATTTTGTCTATGTGAAAACATGGCGGAGGTGGAAGATGGTCGATCCCATTGAACTGAACGATGCGTTGGAGCGCCTACACGCCTATCTGGACGGACAGGACATAGCAGGCGCCATCGATTACCTGCGCACGCTGCACCCTGCCGACAGCGCCGAGTTGCTGGCGGAGTTGGAGCCTGAACAACAGGGGGCAATCGTCGAGCGGCTGCACGCGACCGAGTTGGCCGACGTCTTCGAGCAACTCGACGAGGAGGACATGGCCGGCGTCGCACAGCATCTTGATGTCGGGATGCTGGCGGATGTGCTCGATGAAATGGAGCCGGACATGGCCGCCGACCTGCTCGGTGAGCTGGAACCCGACCAGGCCGCCGAGGTGCTCGAACAGATGGAAGAGCCGTCCGACGTTGCGGCGCTGATGACCTATCCGCCCGACACCGCGGGCGGCATCATGACCGCGGCGCCGTCATCTTTGCGCCGTTTTTGGACGGTTAGCGAATCGATCCGGTTTCTCAGAAAGCACTATGCGGAAGAGGAAGATTTCTACACCCTGTACGTGTTGGATCGCCACGCGCGACTGATCGGGCTCGTCGATCTCAAGGCGCTGATCCTGGCCGAACCGGAGCAAACCATCGAGGAGATCATGGATCGCAGCGTGATTTCCGTGCGCGCCGCCGCGGATCAGGAGGAAGTTGCGCAGTTGTTGCAGCGCTACGACCTGGTTTCGCTGCCTGTTGTGGACGAGGAAGAACGGCTGATCGGCATCGTGATGATCGACGATGTCGTCGATGTGATCGAGGAAGAGGCGACCGAAGACATCTATCGGCTGGCGCAGATGAGTTCCGATTCCGAGATCTACAGCCCGATCCCGGAGGCGGTGCGCAACCGACTGCCCTGGTTGGTCGTCAACCTCGGCACAGCTTTCCTGGCCTCAAGCGTAGTGGCGATGTTCGAGAGCACAATTGCGAGCGCGGCGGTGTTGGCCGCTTTCATGCCGATTGTCGCCGGGCAGGGAGGCAATGCCGGCACGCAGACCATGACGATCATGGTGCGTTCGCTGGCGCTCAAAGAGATCGAACCGCGCGATACGCTCTGGGCGCTCTGGCATGAAGCGCGCGTGGGCATCATCAATGGGATTTCGGTTGGCATCCTGGTGGCGTTGATCGCAGGCTTCTGGCAGCATAATCCGTATCTGGGATTGGTGATCGGGCTTGCTATGGTGGGCAACTTGATTGTAGCGGCTATTGCGGGTGTGCTTATGCCAATGATGCTGAAAGCACTGCGCATCGATCCGGCGCTGGCGTCGAGCATTTTTGTGACCACCTTTACCGATATTTGCGGCTTCTTGCTCTTTTTGGGGTTGGCGACCTATTTTTTACGCTTTTTAATTTGAGAAAATCGTCATTTGACAAAGGGGAATGAGTGTGGGATACTCTGCACCAGCTAGGTGAGTGGCCCTGCCAGCGCCAAGCCTGAATCCGCTATCCCAATAAAAGGAGGTGGTGTACATGGACAGTACTCGTTTTAGTCTGTGTCCGGTAGCATCGCCTCGGGGATATACCCTGTAGGTGCTACCGGACACCAAAGAGAAAGCCCTTGCCATTGGCAAGGGCTTTCTCTTTGGTGTTACTTGTCTTGGTATCGGTGCTGCCAGGTAGAATTTTTGGGGCGACCAGTGGGGATTGAACCCACGACACCCAGAGCCACAATTGGCGCTTCGCTACAGAAGATACCTTGATACCCAGATGCTACATCGTCGTATCAAGCTTTAGCGCCCTAACCCCTTCATCTTTGACGAAAATTCCCGTGCCAATCCGTCCAGCACCCAGTCGGCGTAATGGCGCATCGTCGTCGTGATCTGTGCATGTCCTAATACTTTCTGCACCAGGCTGGCGTCGCCGCCCTCATTGAGTAAGTGCATCGCCAACCCGTGCCGAAACGAATGCGGGTTCAACATCCGCAGACCCGCCCGCTGGCAGCGCCGGCGCAGCATCAGGTAAATCCCCTTCTCCTGAATCGCCCCCTTCGCCCGCTTGCCGCCATCCGCCGCCAGAAACAGACGCGGCTCCACCGACGCCGGGCGGGCGAACAGATACGCCACAAACGCACGCTCCACAGCAGGCAGCAACGGCACCAATCTGGGTCCCGTCTTGCCGTCTACCTTTAACAAATGTTCGTGGGTGCGAAAATCGGCGGCTTGTAACCTGGCACACTCACCGAGACGCACACCCGATAAAAAGAGGACTGTCACAATCAGTCTATCACGCGCGTCAACCCATGTCGATGACGGAATACTGTCAAGCAACTGTGCGTACTCCTCCACCTGCGTGCGCCTCGGCTCGGCATCTGGCACATGTGGCGGCCGCAACGTCGTCATTGGCGACAGCGCAATATACTCCCGCCCGGCCAGCCACTTAAACCAGCCGTAGAGCGCCCGGTAGTGCCCGGCGACCGTGGCCGGCGCGTTGCCCCGCTCATCCCGGCAATAGGCCAGGTACGCCTCCACCACCTCCGCCCGCAACCAGTTGCCGCCTCCCAGGCCGGAGCGCTCCAACCAGTCAAAGAAGCGCCGCACCTCCTGCTCATACCAGAGGATCGTGCGACGGGAACGATTCTGCGCCGCCAGCGACTGGCAGAATAACGCTAACAGACTCAACGCACTCATAGGGCCTCCAGAGGATCGATAGGCAGGATGGGCATTCCCATCCCAACCGATGGATAAGGCCCCGGTGTGGCAGGGAGACAGCGCCAGGCTCGGCTAGTCGCCGCTGTCTCCCTCCAGTTTACCATGACGCATTTCCCCCCTCATCCGCTATCAGACATTTGTCCGGTCTGTCCCGCTGCCAACTGACCAGCGGGACAGACCGGAGCGCCGCACGTGAGCAACAAGCGTGCGACGCATACCACCGCCAACACGCCGGACAGGCCCCGGCAACTACAACCAGCCTCTGCGTTGTCGCCATTGGGCAACGCAGAGGCAAACAAAGGACCAGCACTATGAGCACAGACCAGCCCCGAAGCGGCGCATCCAGCGCCAACGACATCCTGACCCAACTCCGCCGCATCATCGCCGAGACGCCGCCCTACACCGCCGTTGTCCGTCCGCTGCCGCGCTCCTTCGTGGCCGCAGCCGCCGACGAGATCGCCCGGCTGCGCGCCGAAAACCTCGCCCTGCTGCAGCGGAGTGGCCAACCATGATGATCGACTGGATTGTCTTCTACATACTGGGACTCGCCAGCGGCGCCGCCATCGTCCTGTTGTGGGCCGCCGCCGAATCAAGCCGAGAAGAGTAGGTCGGGCTACCAGCCCGACAACCATTCGCCAAGTGAAGTACACCCGGCGCTGCGGTGCACAAGCCGACCGCAAATGCACCAAAGACAAACAGCGCCGGGTGATCACAGTATACCAAACCTAATTTCTGTAGGAGACACAGACCATGAACAACACAACATGCACCGCCGATCCTCGCATACAGGAAATCCTCGACCTCGCCACCGAAGACGTCCGACCGCTGGCCCTGCGCGCCGAGGTTATCTGCGCCCTAGAGGATGCTGGCTGGCTGGCCGACCCCTTCACCGGTCAGATCTGGCGCGACCCGAATGCGTGCAGACAACCCGCCCTGACCCTCACCATCCTCGCCACCTTGCTCTATACCAACGTCTGCCCGCTCTGCAATGGCGCACCGGAGATCGTCGCGTCGAACGACCAGCCGACAACCTGGTGCGTCCAGTGCAGCAGTTGCCTGGAAAGCGCCGACGATCCATCCGGCAACCCTTGCGGCAGGCAGGTGACCGCACGCATAGCCGTCGATGCCTGGAACCGCTACGCCCGCCGCGAACGCACCCGGCAGCGACGCCTGAACCCATCATCGCTCTTCGCGCAGTCATCGCTCTTCGCGCAGGAGTCATAAACCGCCGCGTCAATGTCGCCGGGCTGCTGGCGACATTGACGCTTTGACCAATCGGTAACTTTTCACAGCAAGGATAGACAGACTATGGCACGTGGACGATTGCTCTCGACCGAAGCTTCGGTCGATCCGGAACTCAACAGCCTGAGCAGTGAGAGCATGTTGCTCTACCTGCTCACGCTCGCTCACCTCGACCGTGACGGCCTCATCGACGGCCATCCCATGCGCCTCAACGCGGTCGCCGCGCCCATGCGCTCCGAACTGCGCGACCAGGCGGGCGCGCTCATCAACGAGTGGGTTGAAACCGGACTGGTCGTCCGTTACGGCGTGGGCAACGGGCGCAACGTCCTTTTCTTCAAAGGCTTCCGCAAACACCAGCAGGGACTGGAGTATGGCCGGGAGCCGGCCAGCAAATACCCGCCGCCGCCGGGCTGGACGCGCACGCGCGCCGGCCTCATCCCCGACGACCCAGAACTCTGCTTTCGACTAGCCGAGGGCTTCCACGGCAAATCATCGTACCGCGTCGCCCTGCTCGACGCCGCGGGCGCGGACGCGCCCGCGCGCTACCTCGCGCCAGAAGCTGACCCAGACCCACGGCCAGACCCGGAAGACGCTGACTACCTTACGCCCGCCTCCCCTGATTTGCCGGAACCTTCGCGAAGTCCTCGCGATAGTTCGCGAAGTCCTCGCGAGAACTTCGCGCCTAAGATAAGAGAAGTTAAGAGAACAGTGTTTGGTGGTGGTGGTGTACAAACAAACACTCTCACACACCCTGGTTATGGTGTAGTTGGGGGGGACCGGGGGGGGACGCCGCCGCCCGACCGTCCGGCGTGGGCCGGCGCGCTCGAAGCCATCCCGACCCGCCTTGCTCAGTCCCTTGCAGAATTCAGCGACGACGACCTGCGCCTCGGCGCCGACGCCGCTGGCCAAATCTGTGACATGCACGCCGAGTTCAACGGCTGGGGCAGGCTGCTCAGCGCCGCCACGCGGCAGGATCTCCTGCTCATCCTCGCCTGGTGTACGCGCTGGCGCCATGCGAGTCTGGAGGAAATGGAGCAGGTCAAATCCTACCCCGCCCTGCTGCGCTCCAAACTGCGCACCGGCGAATGGCCTGGCCTGCCCGGCGTGCTGATCGACAACATCGCCAACCAGGTCGAAGACGCGCTGCACTACGCCGAAGCGTACACCGAGGAGGAGTCATGAAAATTTGGGCAGTCGTCACCAACAGCAAGGCGCACCAGGAATATCACCGCCGCTTCGAAGCCGCCGGGCACTGTCTCGGCGCCATCCCGCAGCGCACGGGCATCGACGCCGATCAGCAGCTTTACTACGCCTACAGCGCCATCCTCCCGCTGCTGGTTGCGGAGGTGGACCATGCTTGTTTCAATCCCTCG
>JACSRH010000136.1 GCA_014879855.1 Caldilineaceae bacterium
CCTCTGGTTCGAGCCGCAACAACAGGCGAGTGAAGGCATCATGCACTGGTGGGTTAGCCCTCTCAGGTTACTGGAAGGCCTGTTCGACCGCCGCGTGGAGCTAGTTCTGCACCGCCACGCGTCCGTGCTCCAGCGCGTCGGTGGCGTCCTGCTCCGCCTTCATCGGCTGCTGCCGCGTGTCCAGGGCCAGCCTTGCCACCTCAAGCTGTGCTTCCAGGCTGGTCAGATATGCCGGGGTCACGCCGCGCTCGGCCAGCAAAGCATTCATCGCCGGCTCCAGCGCCTGCACCGAATCACGCTGCCGGGCGCACCGTCGCCACCACTCTGTAATAGTCCACGCGCTGTCGTTGCTTTGCTGCCGGCGACGCCCCCTGCTCGTCGCCGGTGGGTGGCGCCTCTGGCTCTGGCAGCATCTGCACGGCTGGCGCCATTTTCAGCTTGCAAGCCGCGCCATTGGTTGACTGTTGACCTGGAGTTGTACTGATTGGCTTCACTGTGCAAGTTCCTTTGCGTCTATTGAGTCTCAAGGACAGAAAATTTACAGCGCTTTCGGGATGAAGGGGGTCAATCAACGTTGAGAGGAAGGCTGTCCTGTGCCCGCACGCTTGCCGACGCACCCTCAACACCTTGTCACTATGTTACGATAATGGTAGAGTGATTATGTCCAGGCGGCGTCGATCAGTTGACGGAAAATACGCAACATTCGGTACAATAGACGCACTGACGTTTGCAACCGCATCGGAGGGGAAAATGCCGACAGCGCTCACCGTGGGAACCTTCAACCTCAACAACCTCTTTTCACGCTACAACTTCACTGCCGAAGTCGAGATCGTGCGCGAGGGCGGCATTGAACTCGATGCTGAGGTGCGCTTCACCTTTGCAGAGCCAGTGGGTTACATCTTCCGCAGCTACATGGGCAGGCTCGTCCAGCCCAAGTCACCCGCGGAGCGCAGGATCATTGCCGACCGCGTGCGCGCCATCAACGTCGATGTGCTCGCGGTGCAGGAAGTGGAAGACATCGGCGTGCTGCGCCAGTTTGCGCTCGAGGACCTGGGCGGGATGTACCCCTACCAGGTGCTCGTCGAAGGCAACGACCAGCGGCTGATCGACGTCGGCCTGCTCTCGCGCTACCCCATTGGCGGCGTGACCTCGTGGCGTTTTGCGATCCATCCCGACGAGCCGCACGATTATATCTTCAGCCGCGATCTGCTGGAGGTGGACATTCTTGACCCGCGGCGGCGCGAGCGGCTCTTCACGCTTTTTAACACCCACCTCAAGAGCAACTACACGCGCTGGGATCAGGACGATGCGGCCGCGCGTGCGCGCATTTTTGCGCGACGGCGGCGCCAGGCCGAGGCGGTGGCGACGATTGTCGCAGCGCGCACGCGGCCCAACAGCCGCTATGTCGTCACCGGCGACATGAACGACGGCGCGACCGCGGCGACGCTGGCCGCGTTTCGCGACGCCGGCTGGGTCAATGGGCTGGCCGCGCCCAAGGAGACGCGCCCGGCCAAGCGCGAGCGGCTAGCCGCCGACAATCCGCCGCACACCGCGTGGACGCATCGCTACAAGCCCAACCGCCAGCCGCCGCAGTTTGAGCTCTACGACCAGCTCTGGCTCAGCCCGTCGCTGGCGCGCACGCAGGTGGACGGCTGGATCGACCGCCGCACGCGCCACTCAGGCGACGGCAGCGACCACGATCCGGCCTGGGTGACGCTGCGCATTTAATCATTCAATGTCACAGGAGATTCAGGAGGCGATTGGCAATGAGCACGCTCGATTTCTACCTTGACCGCAAAGCCACTGTCCTGGCCCAGCGTCGCGCCGACTTCACCGCTTTCCCCGAAAAGGCCACGGTGCGCATCCAGGCCAAATCCTGGGTCGCGGGCAACACCGGCGCGCGGCCGGTGAGGCTGGGCGAGACGCTTTGGATCACCGACTCGGCGCCGGCGCTGGCTGGCAATGCACTTGGCCCCACCGCGCCGGAAGTGTTGCTGGGCGCGCTGGCAAGCTGTCTGGTGCACACCTATCTGATCCAGGCTGTGCTGCTGGACATGCCTATCGAGGGCGTCGAAATCGAGGTGCAGGGCGCAGTGCCAATGGGCGGCGTCGTGGGCCTGCCCTATGATACGTTGCCACAACTGGAGGACATCACCTACACGGCAACTGTGATCGCGTCCGCTCCGGCGGCGGAGCTTGAACGGATGCACCAGGCCGTGGAGGAGACCTGTCCGGTGCTGAACACGCTGCGCTATCCAACCGCGGTGACGCGTACGTCCAAGGAGTGAGATTTTTTTTGACTTGAACAGACGGTCACATCTGGTTATAACCTCCTGCATTTCTGGGGCTTTACTGATGGCCTGCAATCTTCCTGGAAGCTCCCAGGCTTCCGGGAAGATGTTCCACAAAAATACTTGCCCTGACGGTCAGTAGCAGAAGCGATCGACTGCCAAAGGAAAAAACGCCGCGCCGCGCCGGCCAGCCTGATGCCCAGCAGCCACAGCTTCATGCGCATTTAGGAACAAGTGCATCAGCCGGTACGTCCTATTATCAGTCAGCTTCCTGGGAGCTGGCAGACCTGTATGAATTCCTAATCCACGATCCGCAAGCACAAACTTGCATTCAAAAAGGAGACACAGATGAGTTGGCGTTTTGGCATGATAGTCACGACGACGGTTGCGCTGCTTTTTATGCTGGCGGCGTGCCAGCCGGTGCGCGATACTCGCACCACCAGCGCGGGGAGCGAGAAAACCCTCTACGTTGGGCCAGAGTTGGCCGATTGCGTGGGAGTGGGGCCGCAACAGTGCCTGTTGGTGAAAGAAAATCCCGACGATGAATACCAGTACTTCTACAGCTCGATCGCTGGATTTGAGTACGAGCCGGGATACACCTATGAACTGCGCGTGCTGGTCGAACCGGTGGAGAACGCGCCCGCCGACGCTTCCAGTTTGCAATACACCTTGATTGAGGTCGTGAGTCAGGAGCCTGCCATGGCCACCGCAACAGAAGCCACTGCAACAGAAGCCACTGCAACAGAAGCCACCGCAACAGAAGCTGCAATGTTGGAGGGGCCGACCTGGCTGCTGACAAGCGTGACCGATGCCAACGGCGTTGAAAGTCCTGTGCCGGACGGCGTCGAAGCGACGGCAACGTTTGCCGATGGCAGCGTCAGCGGCGGCGCGGGGTGCAACAACTACAATGCTGCGTATACGCTCGATGGCGACAGCTTGACCATTGTGCCAGGCCCCATGACGCTGATGGCTTGCCCGGAGCCACAGATGAACGTCGAGCAGCAGTTTATGGCTGCACTGTCCGCGACGGCCGCCTACCAAATCGCAGACCGCGAGCTCGCCCTGCTCGGCGCTGATGGACAGGGTTTGGCAACGTTCACCGTCCAGGAATCTGTTGGGCTGACGGGCGTCACGTGGGTTGCAACATCATACAACAATGGGCGCGGTGGCGTGGTTTCCATAGTGGCTGATACAGAGATTACAGCGATCTTCGATGCAGCCGGGGAAGTCGGCGGTTCAGCGGGCTGCAACCGATACTTCTCCAGCTACACGGTCGAAGACGCGATGATTGCGATCCAGCCGGCGGCCTCGACGCGGAAATTATGCCCAGAGCCGATCATGGAGCAGGAGTATGCCTATCTGGCGGCATTGCCCACCGCAGCCACCTTTGCGATCCAGGGCGACCAACTGGAGCTGCGCACCGCGGATGGTGCGTTGGTGGCGGCCTATCTTGCTGGTGGGGAGTAACTGGTAAGCATTTCACTGTTGCCCGCAAACCCAGTCATAAAAAAGCGGGACGCCGTACGGCGTCCCGCTTTTTTATGACTGCTCGAGCAGTCACACCCCCCCCAGGAATTAATTGGAGGATTGCATCATTGCTTCCGCTGGGATGACAGTGGCATCGGCTGGCGCTTCGATCGTCTGTTCTTCCCCGATCTCGGAATTGACTACAGAGGTCGAGAATTCCACCAGGGAGGCGCCCGATGGCATTTGGTCGGCTGGGATGGCGCCGCTCATTGCCGCCATTTGCAGCAGACCGGTCAGATCCCATGAGAACAGACTCTCTTCGGCGATAAGGTAGTTCGGTTCATCGATGCTGACAGCGGTGGTGTTTTCCGAGGTCAACCCCTGGAAGAGCATCGGCCCCATCATGCCAAGCATTTGCATGGCCTGGTCTACATCAGCCGCACTGGGAGCGTCTGCGCCCAACGCGCCGGAGGTCGCCAGACCTTTCACCAGCTCCACGAATTCCGGGCTGCTGATGAAGGCGAGCAAGTCCAGCCTGGTGACGAACACGGCCACCGCGGCGCCGTCGATCTCGTCATCGTCAACGCGCTCAATGGTCATGAACTTCTCGAAGGCGGCTGGGTCGCCCAGCGCGGCCTGCATCCCCATCAGCGCACCCATCGTGGCTGGGTCCATGGCGCCGGCGCTTGCCATTGCTTCTGGATCCATCGAAGCGGCAGCTTGTTCAAAGACGCCCTGCTCGGCCGCGGCTTCGATCACGCCACCCAATTCAAAGCCGAGCCAGCCTTTCATTTCCTGCATCCCGTCGATAAACGGTGCAATTTCGGTGACATCGACATAGAGGATGCCATCCTTGAGAATCAGCGGGACGCTCAGAGAATTGGGCAATTCGATGCCAGCATCTGCGGAGAGCGCAGCCACCAGTTCTTCATTGGCATCCATCGAAATCACCATATCGAAAGCCCAGCCATTGTAGAAATCTACAAACAATTGGGGGGATTCCGCCATCAGGTTTGCCACGTCCTCCTGGCTCTGCACCATGTCAAGTTCTGCCGCGGCAGCCAGAGCGCTTTCATCGTAGGAAAAGGCGCCATCGACCATGACATCGACGGTGGCTTCGGCCAGGGGCAAGCCGGGAATGCCGGTGAGAATCGCATTGTATTCGCCAGATGCTTTGTACGATGCAACTTCTTTCATGTTTGCGGTGGCTGTCGTCAAGAGATCGCAGTCAGTCGCATCAAGGTCGCCGCAGAACGGTTCGCTTTGGGCGAGCGCTGTGCTGAATGATGCCAACAACAGGAGCACCACCAAGAGCAAAGACGCAAGTTTTGAACGCATACGTTGAAACTCCTTTCAAAGCTATAGAATTGTAAGTAACTACCGGGTGAATGTCGATGCTATGAAGCGTATCCGAAAGGATAACCTAATCTTATCACGTTTCAAAAAATCCGTAAACTTGATATTGGACGCTTCTTCTCATTGAATTCCATGCTTTTTTCCTGCGCTGGTTGCCGAGGAAAGATGGACAAGAGACAAACCATTAACATAAAGTAATCGTTGGTGAGATTACTTGCCCAGCAACGGTTGTTGCAGTAGAATAGAGTCAATGATTTACAGACATCCGGTTTTCAGCTAGTTGTTCTCCGCTTTGGAGATTCTAACCCGGTGATTCGTCCATTTCAACTTGGCGACATTTACCTGATCCAGCGTCTCAGTGGGCAGGCGACTCAACTGCCTTGCCTGCAAACTTTTCTCCAGCCAATGTCGAGCATGTCAGTTGCACTGAGCGCGGTTTGGCCGTGGACTACGCTGCGAGCGTTCACCTATGTCCTGCGACAACAGGGGCATGGCCTGGTGCACGAGGGGTTCTTGCAGATGGTGAGGCGGACAAATCGGCCCGAAGCCGAGATTTTATGTCTCGCACCGAGTCTTGACGCACCAACCGGTCACCCTGCGATCTGGAACAAGTTGTTATCTCATCTTGTCCACGAGGCTGGCGCTCTGGCGGTCAATCGCCTCTATGCGGAGGTGCCCGACCAACCACTGTTGGTGAACACTTTTGCCGCGGTGGGCTTCCAACCATATTGTCGCCAGACGATCTGGCGGTGTTTTGATCCCGGTGCAGCAGCGCGCAAGGCGCGTGGCAACACAGAAGTCCGCTTGCGCGCCGCGACCGATGACTGGGACTTGCTGCGGCTTTATACGGCGACGGTGCCGGAGCCGGTGCAGATTGCAGAGGGGGCAATTGGCGGGCCGGAAGCAGTTGCACCACTGTTGGAGAACTTACGCCCCGCTCAAGGCGTTACCTATGTGATGAGGTCGCCGAAGGAATTGATCGGTGCGTTTCAAGTGCTGTTGGGCCAACATGGCACGTGGTTGCAGATCTGGATCGACACCCTGCAGCCGGATTCGTCTGATTTGCGTGCGCTTATCAGCCATGCATTAGCTGTGGTGACGGAGCAGCGCTGGTCTACTCCGCTTTATATAGCTTCCAGCGATTTTCACGGTGGGCTGGATATTGCGCTCGAAGAAAGTGGGTTTGCGCCGTTTCATGACCGTGTCAGGATGGTGAAACATGTAGTCAAGTGGGTGCGTGAAAACGTTTCCAGTGCGGTCCCTGTAGTGGAGACGACAAGCGAGGTGGTGCCTACATCGTTCGCACCTCCTGTAGCGCCGTCTCATCGCCGATTCAATCATCTGCAACCGTCGATTCAGGAAGCATTGCGTGATAAATGATCCAGTGACGCGTCAGACGCGTCAAGTGCCTGTCGATTCTTTTGCACCTGAACAACCGAATATGAATACACTTCAAATTACCGACGATCTCGATTTATTGCTGGCTGTTTTGCCCGATCGCATTCGTGCATCGCTGGAACAGTCGGAACGTAAGGGAAATCTGATCGAAGTCATCATGGATTTGGGACGCCTGCCCGAGGCGCGCTTTACCGATGGCGAACTTGTGCTCAGCAAACACGAGGTGACGCTCGAAGACCTGCGCATGGTGGTGGCACGCGTGGGCGATTTTGGCGCTGACAATCGCGCCGGCATCGAACGCACTCTTCACCGCATTTCTGCCATTCGCAATCGCAAGGGCGAGGTCATTGGTCTCACTTGTCGCGTGGGGCGTGCAGTCTACGGCGCCATCGAGATCATCAAAGATATTGTGGATGGGGAGCGCAGCATTTTGCTGCTGGGCCGGCCTGGTGTGGGCAAGACGACGCTGCTGCGCGAAGCTGCGCGGCTGCGCAGCGAGGTCAAGCGCGTCGTCATCGTCGACACCAGCAACGAAATTGCTGGCGACGGTGATATTCCCCATCCGGCGATCGGCCGTTCGCGGCGCATGCAGGTGCCCGATCCGTCGCTGCAACACGAGCTGATGATCGAAGCAGTGGAAAATCACATGCCAGAGGTCATCGTGATCGACGAGATCGGGCGTGAGCTCGAAGCCGTCGCCGCGCGCACGATCGCCGAGCGCGGCGTCCAGTTGATCGGCACCGCGCATGGCAACAGCCTCGACAACCTGCTGATGAACCCAACGCTCAGCGACCTGGTGGGCGGCATCGAGTCTGTCACGCTGTCGGACGAGGAGGCGCGCCGCCGCGGCACGCAGAAGAGCGTGCTCGAACGCCGAGCGCCGCCTACGTTTGATGTGCTGATCGAAATCAAGGATCGCCAGCATATGGTGATCCATCATGATGTCATGCAAGCGGTGGATGCGATTCTGCGCGGACGCGCCTTGTCGCCGGAAGATCGCACTGTTGATGAGCGCGGGGAAATTCAGATCCGTCGCCATGAGGTGGAGGAGGTCGAGCAGAGCAACTTTGCCGCACGCCCGCGCCGCCGC
>JACSRH010000202.1 GCA_014879855.1 Caldilineaceae bacterium
TCTGTGGAGCAAGCGGTTGGTTCATCAAAGCCAAAGGCATCCACAGATTACACAGATTTCACAGATGGAGACGTTCTTCATAATTTGCGCCATCTGTGTCATCTGTGGATCAAATGGTTGGTTCATCAAAGCCAACAGCATCCACAGATTTCACAGATGGAGACGTCTTCAGAATCTGTGCCATCTGTGTCATCTGTGGATCAAATGGCTTTATCCGTGGATCAGGCTGCCGCGTAATCCGCCTCGGTGTAGTCCTGCATCGGGTCCCAGTTGGCGAAGACGTAGTCGTCGCGGCTGACGTTGGCGCCCTTGTCCTGCGCGGCCTTGATCGCGCGGTCCAGCTCGGCATTGGCGCGATCCTGCAGATCCTGGAACTGCTCCTTGACGCCGGTGATCTGCCCGGCCATCAAGCCCTGGATGACCTCGTTGAAGTTGGGCGTCACCGCGCGCAGCTCCTGGTTGACCATTGCCACGTCGAGGTTGCGGATCAGCGGTGACGGGCCGACCTTGTACATGTCGTTCTGCGTTGCCAGCGCCTTCAGTTCGCGCGGGTCGGTGCTGGCCGTCTCCATTGCCTCGACCAAGTAGCCCGGATCGGAGACGCCGGCGACCTTGTTCCAGGCAAGCTGCCCCTCCAGCGACGTCCAGTAGTGCATGATGTCGGCGGCGATCTCCGGGTGTTTGCTCTGGGCATAGAGCCACATCTCGGTGCCGACAGCCACGCTGACGTGCAGCGGCGTGACATTGGCGGGATCGGCCAACGGCGTATGCCCGGTGTTCCAGTTGAAGTCGGGATTCTCCGCCTTCCACTGCGGCAGGCACCACAGCCCTTGCAGGATCATACCGGCCGCGCCCTGCGCGATCTGGGCGCGCGCCTGCGGCGCGTTGATCGAGAGATAGCCGGGGAAGAAGCTGCCGTCGCTGTTCATCGCCAGCAGCAACTCCATCGCCGCGATATACTCATCGGAGGTGAAGTTGTAATCGCCCGTGAGCAGGTTCATGTCGTCGAGTGTGCTGCCGACATTGGGCACGCCGGCGAAGCTGGCCAGATCGCGCACCACCGCGCCCCAGCGGTTGAGCTGGTTGCCGCCGATGATGACGCCGTAGTACTGGCCCTTGCCGTTCGCCGTCACCTGCTTGGCCGCGGCGCGGTAGTCGTCCCAGGTCATGACGTTGGCGGCGGGATCGTAGCCCGCTGCCTGCAAATAATCCTGGTTGTAGAGCAGCATTGTGCTGGTGCGCTTGCTCGTCGAATGGGGCAGACAGTAGGTCTTGCCATCGAAGACATTGATGCCCTCGATAAAGGAGCCGGCCGGATACTGCGCCTTGATCGCGGCCAGGTCGGGCAGCAGATCGTCGTAGGGCATGAGCCAACCTTCGGTGTAGGCCTGGGCATTGGTGATGCCCTGCGGGATGCTGAAGACGTCGTGCAGGTTGCCGTTCTGGATGCCCAGCGGCACGATCTTGCCGATCTCGTTCCAGGGCAGGCCGTCGTACTGCACGGTGATGTTGGGGTAGGCTTCCTGATACTTGGCAAAAAACTGCTTCCAGAAGACAGCCTTGGTGTCGCCGCTGTCCAGCCAGCGGAAGGTGACCGGCTCGGTCGGCAACTGTACGCCGCTGGGCACGATGCGGATGTCGCCCTTGACAAAGGGCGCGGGCGTTGCGGTCGGCCCGCTGGCCGCCGGCGCCACCGCGGTGGGCGCGCAGGCCACCAACACGCCGCTGGCCGCGACCATCGACGCGGCGCGCAAAAACTCGCGCCGCGAAATTCCATGAGAAGTTGGCATACTGGGAGCTCCTTTCCTCAGTCACAGTGAAAAGTCTGAACGGACGAATCCGGCGCGGATCGACGGAATCGTTGGGTAGATTGAGAAATTTTTCGCTACAGCAAGGGCGGTGTATGTAGTCTAACAAAAAAGCGCCGGGAAGAAAAACTGGCGATTTGCGCAACTTTTTGGGAAGCCACTTACAGGAAAACGCTTCGGATTGAGTTTGAGTCTGGCACTTTGGACAGCAATTCGTTTACAGTGAATCTCGCTCATACGAGCCCGATGGGTGGGATCACCAGCTTTGCTCCATTTGAATTTAGACTTCCGCGATAGAAGTTCACCCAAGGGTATTGTTAAATCTATTTGCGTCTACATCGGCTCAAGCTGACGAGCGGTGATCACGGGTTTTGTAAGATCGTTCTTGCGTTGCTACAATCGGGGCGTGCGCCAAACGGCGGCACACTTGCTCACAGCTTAGCCAGACCGTTGGGCGCTTGCGGGTGGGCTGCGAGGGGAGCGTCCTGGGTCGTTGTCTCAGTCCATGATCGCGCTTGACGCTCATCACGCCACACATTACTATTCATCCATGATCATCTCGTTCAGAGACACTGACACAGAGGCGCTTGCGCACGGTCAGCGGGTCAAGCGATTTGTCAACATCGAGACTGTTGCTCGGCGCAAGCTGCGACAGTTGCAGATCGCTAACTACCTCTAAGACCTGCGCGTGCCTCCTGGCAATCGTCTCGAAGCACTCAAAGGTGATCGGGCTGGACAGCACAGTATTCGAATTAACGATCAGTTTCGCGTCTGCTTCCGTTGGACTGGAGCAGGCGTCGAAGATGTGGAGATCGTGGACTACCACTGAGGATTGAAGTGATGCGAAAGCTCGACCCCGTTACACCCGGTGAACTGCTGATCGAGGAGTTTCTGAAGCCAATGGGCTTGTCGCAGTATCGCCTTGCCAAGGAAATTGGCGTGCCTCCCCAGCGGATCAGCGAGATCATCGCTGGTCATAGGGCCATCACGGCAGATACAGACCTACGTCTGTGCCGCTTCTTCGGTCTGTCGAACGGATATTGGCTGCGGGCGCAGGCCGCTTACGACACGGAAGTTGCACAGGAGAAACTCTCCACAGTGTTGGAGAAGATCAAGCCGTGGCAAGCAGACCCGCCGGTTCATCTGAAAGAATAATGCAGTGCAGGGGTGAAGTCGGTTTGTCTGGGTCGTTGAGGGATCCTGGTAGCTGACGTTGACCGTTAGGCGCTTGCGGATGGACGGTGTGGGGGAGCGTCCAAGGACAGGATAACAGAAACGGGAACAGCGTCGGCTCTGCTTTCCACGGGGAGCAGGCCGACGCTGTTTCCGTGGGTCGCCGCCCAACATTCCGTGCAGCCGGCCGGGGGCGAGCTTGCTTTGTACTGGATACCGACGCACATTCCCGGCGGCTGACGGTGGGCGTTGAGCCGGAAAGCTGCGTGACCGCCGGGCAGCGTTTGCCCGCCGTGGCTTTCAAGCGACAGAATCATGACTTCGCTGAAACCGATAATCAAATTCAACAGTGTGCTCAGCTCGTGGCCCACATCAGTCACAACTCGGCTTTGAAGCGCAGCGCCTCGACTATCCAAAGGAACAATGTTCATGAAATGGCTCAAACATTTCCTGCTCGGCCTGCTCTCTGTCGTCGCCGCGCTTGCTCTCTTTCTGGCAGGGTCGGTTGCGGTGGACGCGCTGACGGGCGGCAACCGCGTGGCGGCGGTGACCAACACGGCGATTCCGGCGGGCGACGCCGTTGTCGCCTATGTGGCGCGGTCAGCAATGAAACTTTGCGTCGTCTGCTCGAATTAGCGCAAACGAGCGTCCACTCGTCACCTCAATAACGAATGATCCTCCCCAAAGAGCGCGATCCCCGCTTCATCACCATCCGCCGCGGGGGAACGCTCACGGACGCCGATCATCACCTGCTTGCGGTGTGGGCCGCCGATTGCGCGCAGCATGTGTTGCCCTTATTTGAGGAAGTGCAACCTCAGGACGAGCGGCCGCGTCGCGCCATCGCATCGGCGCGCGCCTGGGCGCGTGGGGAAATGACGATGACGGAAGCCCGCAATACCGCGGGCCACGCCCAGGCGGCGGCGCGCGGCGTGTCAGGCGCGGCAAAGCAGGCTGCGCTGGCCGCCGGTCAGGCCGCGGCGGTGGCGCATGTGGCCGCGCATGAACTGGGCGCGGCCGCCTATGCCATCAAAGCCGCACGCGCGGCGACGCCTGACGGGCACGCGGAAGCGGCAGGCCGCCTGGAGTGTGCGTGGCAGCGTGCACAACTGCCGGAGGAAATCCGCGATCTCGTGCTGGACGACCAGAAGCTGCGCAACGCACTCTGCTGGTTCGTCTTCGGTGGTTGACCAGCTTGCCGGATCGCTCCTTCGACCCAACAAAGCGCGCACTCGACAAGTGAGATTCTCCACAGTAACGCAAAAATAAAGGGAGTAAAGTCAATGACAAGAGCAACCATTGCGGAGGCGCGCGTCTTTGAAAGTTGGCAAGACTACCAGGACGCGCTCAAGCGGGCAATCGCCCCGCTCACCGAGGAACAACTGCAGCGACGGCTCCTCCCTGGCCTGCGCACGCCTGGCGAAATCGCCGAACATATCGTTTTTGGGCGCGCCCTGCATCTGCAGCGCACACGGGGCGAGGAGGAAGCGGAATTAACGCCGCTGCTCCAGTGGGAGAACGCCGACGACCCGCCGCACACTGCCGCCGAGATTGTACAGGGCCTGGAAGTGACCTGGCGGTTCATCGCCGGTCGTCTGATGCGCGGATCGCCCACCGATGCTCTCTCCGAGGAGGAGGCGCTGATCGTGCAGACAATTTGGGGATTGCTCGACCACGACCTGCCCCATGCCGGGGAACTGTCGCTGTTGTTGGGCGCGGATGGCATGGCTGGGGTTGAGATTTAGCTGGCGCAGATCTGAGCACTCCTTGCTGAGCACGGGGCACATGTGCTCCTGCCCGCTCCACACAGCTTCACCTAGCGCAGTCTGCGTCCGTCGACAAGGAAAATAGGGTGGCGACCGCGCGGCGGCGTTGACCAGCACGGCGATCCCGGCGGGCGGGGCGACTGCGTCGCCGCCTACAAAAGACATCATTACTCATTGGCTCGATACTGAGAAGTTAGGTTACTGAGTTTCTTGACCATACTCAAGAAGTAGCAAGTTGTTTTGAATATTAGGCCGTTTTCAGCCAACTTCAAGGAGTCACAATATGGACGTAAATGGCTTCGTTGATCCGAAGTTTGAAAGAGTTATAAACGCATTTGAACAAAACTTCGCCAGATACGGAGATATTGCGGCGCAATGCTGTGTACATATTGGCGGACAACCGGTAGTTGACCTTTGGAAGGGTTGTAAAAAGGACGCGGTGCAAATGGTTTTTTCTGCAACCAAAGGTGCTACGGCCGCATGTGCTAACCTGCTCGTCCAGAGGGGTGTCCTTGATCTAGACTCACCGGTAGTACGATATTGGCCGGAATATGGTCAAAATGGCAAGGAAAAAACCCTGGTGCGTTGGATTCTTTCACATAAAGCTGGAGTTTTGGGCCCCGATCCGAAACTGTCACTTGACGACCTAAGCAATTGGTCAAAAATAACTGATAGCCTTGCAGCACAAAGACCGGACTGGGAACCTGGCACAGCCTACGGATACCATGCACAGAGTTTTGGTTGGCTAGTAGGAGAACTAGTACGAAGAGTTGATGGGCGCAGTCTAGGAAATTTTTTCGCAGATGAAATTGCCCGCCCTGCCAAAGCAGATTTCTGGATAGGGTTCCCTGAAGTTGAAGAGCATCGACTTCTGCCAGTTTTTCTCGATAACAAGGGCTTCAATCAAGATATGGAGGCATCAACAATAGATTTTTCTTCATTTTTGGGGCCTTTCCTCATGAAAGCCTCCTCATTCAATGGAATAATCCCTGAGATTGAAATTGCTGCCCAAGATCGCCGCTGCCGGGCTGTAGAACTTGGTTCTGCAGGCGGCGTAACAAATGGGAGAGGATTGAGTCGCCTATATGGTTGGTTGCTTGAGGCGTTCAAATCCGGGACAATTGCGGATATTTTACGACCAGAAACTGAGGGTACTGATATCGTTCTTTCAAGTCCTGCCATGATAGTAAATCAGTTTGTCGGCAGAGGTTTTATGGTTCCACCCGTTACATGGCTCCCAAGGACAACCAGGATTTTTGGACATGGAGGTGCAGGCGGCTCATATGGTTTTGCTGATCCCGAAAGACATATAGCCTTTGGATACGCAATGACACGTTTGGATCTTCGTCCCGATCCCATGGATGATCCGCGCTTTTTATCTCTTGTTAAGGCTGTTTATGACTCATTAGAATGATTGTTCCACTTGTGAAGAGTCGATCAAACTAGTAATAGAAAAGGGGGCGCTCACACTAGAAAATTTGCCTTTTAATTCTGGCGATAAAATAGAGGTCATCTCAGACTCAGTGGCGTGCGCAGCCATACCGACCCCACCACCAACGAAAACCTCTTGTCTCTACGAGCCTCTGCCTCTACGTCAAAGCGATGTGCATGCCGATAGTCGCCTGGCGGCAGGTTGACGATATCGCCCTGTTTCTGTAGGATGCTCTCCTGGCTGTGCACAGGCGCAGACATCAAAATGCACGCAACGCAGCCGATCTGCGACCATTCAAAGGAACAATGTTTATGAAGTGGCTCAAACGTCTCCTGCTCGGTCTCCTCATTGTCGTCGCCGCGCTTGCTCTCTTTCTGGTCGCCTCGGTGGTGGTGGATGCGTGGCGCGGCGGCGACCGCGTGGCCGCGCTGACCAACACAGCCATTCCCGCCGATGGCGGCGCGACCGTGGCCGCCTATGTGGCGCAGCCGGCGGGGGAAGGTCCTTTTCCCGCGGTGATCATGCTGCACGAATTCTGGGGGCTCAAGGAGGAGATTGTCGAGAAAGCGGATGCGCTGGCCGCTGAAGGCTACGTGGTTGTGGCGCCGGATATGTATCGCGGCCAGACCACCGGCTGGTTGCCGCGCGCCATCTATCTGGCGCTGACCGTGCCGGAGAGCCAGGTGCTGGACGATCTGGCGCCTGTCCTCGCCTGGCTGCAAGCGCAGCCCGCGGTGGATGCGGCGCGCGTCGTCGTAATGGGCTTCTGCTACGGCGGCGGCAAGGCGTTGCAGTTCAGCCTGCGCACCAGCAACCTGGCCGGGACGGGCGTCTTCTACGGCGCGCTGGAAAGCGACCCGGCGATCCTGCGCCAGTTGCCGGGGCCGGTGCTGGGCATCTTTGGCCGCGAAGATCAGGCGCCCTCGCCAGAGCAGGTCGCACAGTTCCGCGATGGTCTCGAAGCAGCCGGCATCGACCATGAAATCAAGATTTACGAGGGCGTCGGCCATGCCTTCGTGAGCAGCATGGCGGTGATTGAAGAGGGCGGCGCCGCGGGCGAAGCGTGGGATCAGTTGCTGGCGTGGCTGGCGCGCATAGTGGGCTGACCGCTTATGCGTCCACTTCCAGATCAAGTTTGTGGATCAGCCAGGGCATCATCGTGGCTTGGTTTCCATGATCAAGCCAACTCCACCACCTCCAGCCCCACCTGCCGCGCCAGGCTGCGCAGCTCCGCCCGATAGTCGCCGTAGACGATGCTGACGTGATGCTCCAGCCCCATGCCCAGGATCGTATCGAGCACCTCTGTCGCCGGCCGGTCGAAGCGGATGACGCCGCTCGTGCCAGTGAAGCTTTTGGGCGCGCGCATCATCTCCCCACCGCCG
>JACSRH010000396.1 GCA_014879855.1 Caldilineaceae bacterium
TGGAGAACGACATGGTTTGGCATAGACAATGCCGTCGTCGCGGCCTACTGAGGGCCAGATAGTAGATTTATGCTGGTCGGCAATCTTCCCGGAAGCTCCAAAACTTCCGGGAAGATGTGAGGAGGCAGGTGCTCAGCAGGCTGCTGGCGCTGAATCAGCGCGGTACGTGGAGGAAATGGCGCGGGGCTGCATGAGAAGAAGAAGGAGAAGAAGGGGCGGGGGAACGATACTTCAGATGAACAACTGCCGCTAATTTAGGCAGAGAGCGATGGCTCAGTCATGACTCAGCAATATTCCTTAACCGTAATCGTCGATTCCAGCCGAGTTCTGGATGCCTGGAAATGGTTCCGTTCAGAAATAAATGAGCGACCAGTATTGGCCGGTCGCGTTTGCACTTATGACCAGAAGAGATGGGGGCGAGGCGGAGCAGTACAGCCACTCATACCGTGCGAAATTCACGTGAGGGTGTTGGCAACGCTATATTTGCTGTCCCAGTTGCACCGCGACTTTCGGCCCGTCTTTCAACTTGTAACTAACGGCACTGCTAGCGATATAGCAATCCGTACGCCAATTATCGAGACTGACATCAAAAGGTTGATCAGTGATGCAACTCGGTTTCGGTGGGCTTTATCTGAGCATTTGGCTTTCTGGGTCTCACTGGCGGTGACTTCAAAAATGCCGGGAATCGGTCAGCATATTCGATCGCTCCCAAACCTCTTTCCCGAGGATAAAGGTGCTGACGGAGTCTCTGCCACAATTCCCCTGAACTCAGGCGTCATTGACGTTATCGAGTATCATTCTGTCAAGAGCTCGACTGGTGATCCATCCGATTTGGTGGCTACCGCTACTTTCCGCAATCGCGGTGAGGCATCAAGCTCTAGAAGGAAGTTGTTCGACGAATTCTGGTGCTTTGTCCACGAAAACCTCGGATTCAGCCGGCTGGATGAGCTACTTGATGGAATCTGTGTCCGTCTTCAGCAACCAGCAAATGACGAGATTCGGTCGGCGTTGCTTGCTCAATGCAGATTCAATGCAACCATAGTGGCAAACGATGTATTTGCAGATGCCCGCTTATTTGATGGGTATCAATTCATCGTCGCTGACTCAAGTAGATGTGTTGCAACGTACATAGGGTCATCTAATTGGGTTGCCTTTGCGGAGGAAGTCCAGTCAGAAGTGCAACGTCTGTTGCGCGCGGCCGGTGTCTGGTCTACGTAAAGGTGAGGACATAACCAGTGTATTCACAGTACTTGCAGGATCAGATTGAGGCACTGGGTGTTGTGGCCGAAGTCCCAGCCGACTCAATATCACTCCTAAACGATGCGATGGCGTGTTACCTCGGGATTTTGGGCCGAGCAATCGACGCTCAATGCGATCCGCAGGGCGATTTGCTTACCATTTCTGTCCGTATGCTGCTGCTCGATGACGCCGTAATGAAGATGGATCAAAGCGATTTGACGGATCGAATCCATTATCTGATTGGAATGGTATTTGAGCAGACTGGAGAATTGATCGCCAGAATAAAGTTCAGAACTGGTGAGAGCAGCGATTTGGTTCCACCTATGAATAACGATCATTGGTATAGGTTGGTACTATCCTTGCTGCATTATCTTGCCGGTGGTCATCGTGTACATGCTCTTAGCGTAATGAGACAGCTCGACCATTTTGATACTCGCCTTCAGCCAAGCGAAATTTCCAATGATTACCATGACGCGACCCGAATAGTACATCAGTTGTTTTCAGGGCAAACGGAGGATGTGGGCCTGCAATCCGATAGCCGCTGGTCTCAACTTGTTCAGCAGAGCCGTCCTCCACAGAACTCGCAAGAAAAGCGGATACAGCGGTTGTCTCGTCGTATCGTTGAACGCAGACAAAATATGCTTAGTGAACTAGGGCAAGGCAACGAGCATGGCTGGCTGGGAAACCATGCTGTCACCAATGAGCCTTCAGCCGTAGCGTTTTGGTCATCATATCTGCGGCGGCTGCAGCAGCGAGGCATTACCACCTTCACCCCTGACCAGAGAGGTGCAGGTTTTCACACTTGGCTCGGGAGCGACCACAATATGGTCGTTGCACTGCCGACCGGTGCCGGAAAGACAATCGTTGGTGAACTGTTGACAGCACTAACGTTGACTCAAGGACGGCATGTAGTGTGGCTTGTTCCACTTCGGTCTCTGGTACGCCAAATACGTAGAGAATTGATCACCGCTTTTTCGGGAACCGGGGTAAGCGTGACTGATTTGCCAACAACGGAGGACTTCGTACCGCTCTTTGCATCAGATGCGCTTGGAACCCGATCGATTTCGATTTGTACGCCAGAGAAATTGAGCGCCTTATTGAGGGCCAATCCGAGTGCAGTTGCCGATGTTGGACTAGTAGTGTTTGACGAGGCTCAATTGCTCGTACAGCGGGATGCACGCGCGACCACAGCAGAGACCGTTCTTCGGCAAATCTCCCGGGCTGCACCTAGCTGTCGATTTGTCCTCATGACCGCGTTTACGAACGAAGTCGAAGTCATGCGAACGTTTCTTGACCGACTTGTGCAAAATTCCGGCAGTTGTCTTGAAATGGTTTCTGAGGCAAGACCGACACGGCGAATATACGGAATTCTCACGGATGAGCCAAATCGCCAGGACAGCACTTCCAGCCCTGCCTTGCTACTATACCCAGCTGGTCTACAGTCTGAGATAGGTACGACCCACCGACCATTCAGAATAACTCTTGCCGACGTTCGCTCACGGGCCCGCCAAATGGCACCGCTTACGCTATGTGAGCATTTGGTAAAAAGAACGACATCAGCGGGTCTGCGCACTGTACTATTTGTCAACAGGAAAGACTCAACTGAAACACGCGCAAGCGATCTTGCGGCACACGCTCCAATTAAGCGATCAGAGAACGAACTGACGCTATTTGAACGCGCGCGGTTGCGCTTGGAATTGGGTAGGGCGTCAATTCTTGAGGATACGGTGCCCGGGGGAATTGCTCCGTATAATGCTGGACTCTCTGCTCTTGAACAGCATTTGATCGAGAAACTTGTGAAATCAGGGCGCATTCGAACAGTTGTGGCTACTACCGGTTTGGCGCAAGGCGTCAATCTGCCGTTTGACATCTCGATCGTTTCGTTTCTGGCTCGGAACAGCCCGCACAATAATCGTCGAGAGCCTCTGCAACCTGCCGAAATTCAAAATATGCTTGGCCGAGCAGGGCGCGCTGGCTATGTTTCCGATGGCATTTGCCTCATTGCAGTATCATCCAATAGAAACAACTCTGTAGAAATCCTTGATCAGCAACGTCGTAACTTCTTTTCAGTTCAATCGCCTTCATCGGAGAATATCGGTTTCTTACGTCTTCTGCGAAGTGCAATGGCTGCTGGAATTGACCAACCAGACTGGCTATTTGAACTCACTGAGCCTAATTTCAGTGAATTTCAAGCTGTTGTTTCATTCACGATGCAAGCCATTGAGAATGAGACAGATTTCACAAGTGCAATTTTGTCTCGATTTAGCGATTTTCCATCACTACAGTCAATAACCAGCCAAGAACTGCTCAATGCAACGCGCGCTTTTAGTGAATTGGCCAACAATGTGATTGGGGTGTGTGGCGGTGACAGGATTCTGCTGGAGGCAGTCAGGCAAACTGGGATGCCTATTGAAATTCTGCAGTACTTCCTGTTGCAACTGAGAACTAGCTTTGATCCACATCAGCTCAATCATGATGAAAAGCTAATATGGACAGACACAATGGTGGAACATGCGGTTGCCTCAGTTGCAACACGAGCTTGGTATCGGAATTTGATGGATGGAGATCGACTAAACCTTGGGGCAATAATGTCTGTTGTTCGCAGTTGGCGTTCCGGGCAAACAATCGCTGAAATCGAGGCTCAGTGGCGTGAAAACGGAGTCGGCTATCAGGAGCGAACTCAACACATCGAACTCGGCAGTTTCCTTGCTCACGATCTCTCGATCTGGGCGCAATTCTGGGGAGCGATATCAGTCTGTCATGAGTTGCTGTCAGAAGCGGACGGAACTGCGGTAGATGACACGATAAGCTCCCTGCAAGTCTTTGTGCGAGAGGGCGTATCAAGTATCCAAGAACTTGGGTGGCTACAAGCTTTCGATCACCTGGATCGCGTTCTCGCCCATCGACTGGCAGCTAACTCAGTAGTCCCACCCAACTATCAGGCGATTCAATCTTTCGTGTCGCAACAATTGGCGATGTGGAGCCGTGAACCCATTTTTCTTCCAAGCGCGCTAAGTGAAGAGGAGCGGCTTGCGCTACAGGCGGTCATTACCGATCTTTACGGGGCCAATAATTAGCACTGAAGGTGTGTGTATTTGCTGTGTTCCCGCCCTCTTCGAAGTCTGCGGCGAAGGCGACTCCGAGTGCGGCATGACTTCCACGAAACCAGCCAGGGCATCCGCTACACGATACACAAGGCGGCGGCAGGTGTTCAGATCCGGTCGACGAACTACTGCGGCTGGAGAACTCGCTACGCGAGTTGGAGCAGCGCTACGCATAGCCCTCCGCCGAGTTCTATGCGCGTTTTGTAGCAGGCGGGGCCGGGGATGAGCCGGAGTTCGTAGCGTGGGCGGCGCGCTACGAAGCGTTCATGCACTTGAAGACCGCCATCTCAGAGAGCCTCAAACTCGTGGTAGCGACGCCGGTGGTTGCCACCGTTTGACCCGCGCATATGAATCTCAAACGTTACCTCGCGTTTGTCCACGATTTGCTCAATTCGCGCCGCGACATCACCCTTGAGGATCTCTTCATCGAGGAGACCGAACCGGAGCATACCGGCATCATCGAGGGCCGTCTGCGCTACTGAGACGGTTCTTTTTCAAGTTTGTCGAGCAGTTGGTTGTGCATGGTGCTCTCTTGACCAAGCCCCGATACGCTTACCATTTCCAGGACGGCGCAGGCGTGCTCGTGTTTCGCTACGACAATGTCGCTCACTACCCTGCGATCAGCACATTTCCTCACCACAAACATGTAGGTGCACGCACCGGTGACAGTCAGACTGTCATCGCTACGTTGCCGCCATCACTGACGGATGTGCTCCAGGAGATTGACGCGTATCTGTATGGCAGCCAGGAACCGTAGCTGTGTGCGGCACGCGATCCACGAGACAGCGCGGCGGCAGGTGCTCAGCCTGCTGCTGGCACTCAACTGCGCGGGGCCGAGGGTGTGCAGCCTCGCAACGTGGGTTCGGAAACGGGAGACGGGTGGGTAGATGCTGACATGTTAGATGGGTCATGCACTGTTTTCGGTGACGCTGCGGTCAGCGCCGTCGAAATGCTGGCGTAGGTTAACTGGGGCCATAGGAAAAGCTTGGGGGGCGAGAATGCAAACATATCGAACATTGGGCGTCATCCAGGAATCTGGTCAGATTCTGTTGTCGAACCTGCCATTTCGTCCTGGTCAACTGGTCGAAGTGCTTGTCCTGGTGAAGACCAGCACCAGAATGGCTTGACCGAGAAACTGGCGCTGCTTTTCAAGGAAACGCAGGCGCTGCCTCAGGTGCAGGTGTTGACTGAAGCCGAGATCGCGGCCGAGATCGCCGCCTATCGGAGTGGTCAATGAGGGTGGTGATTGACACCAACGTGGTGGTGTCAGCGTACGCGGGCTCTACATCCTCAGCGTGCTCACTCCGCTCGGCCAACTTACTGCGCCCGACTCGTTTGAAACCGCATGATTGTGCGATATACTGGCGCGACGAGTACGAGTGATGCACCTGAAGTCATGTCAGGATCAACTATGACAACCTTGATATTGCCCGCTCACACGAAACATGTGGCGGATCGCGCCAACCGGGATGCGCCGCGCATTCGAGTCAGCGTCAATCTTCAGGCTGATGTGCTCAGCCCTGCCATTGCGCGCCGCAAAGCCAATGTCTGGCTTCTGGAGACAGTTGGCAATCTTCTGGGCGCGGAGAATCCAGAGTTGGTGCTTGACGATGCGTCCACGCCACTGCGCCCGCTGTGGCGCTGCGATGTTGTCTTGGGGCTGCCCAGTCTCGTGACGCCGGGCGCGGGCGACCGCTATCTCGTCGGCAAGATCGTTGTGGACGCCGTCAGCGGTGAGATTGTTGACCCGGAACGCTGCGCTGCGGCGCTACACATCAACGCTGCGGATGCTATCAATTGAGCACAATTCCCAAGAGGAGCGTGCTGGTTGCCTGGCTGCCTGTGCACAGATGGCGCTTGCCTGTGCCGGCGTTCGGCAGTCTCAACAGAGATTGAATCGATTATCCACTCAAAGCGGCTCTTTCTCAGACATCCATTGCGGTTGATGTTGGCAGACCCGTCTTCGATTGCGATGCGTCAATCGCCGCCGCGAGTGTAACGCGTGGCAGCGCGTGCGCGCGCCTGAGCGGCCACGACCTCGCGGTCGCGCGGTGGTTGGGACGTCACCAACTCAGCCATGAGTTCGCGCACAACACCGGCGATCTCCTGTACTGCACGGTCGAATGCCGCCTGATTGGCCTGGGACGGCTGGCGAAAACCGCTTACCTTGCGCACGAATTGCAGGGCAGCGGCGTGAATTTCCTCATCCGTCGCCGGCGGGTCGAAGTTGAATAACGGTACGATATTGCGACACATACTCTCCACTCTCCTTGTTATGCAAAATCATCTCGCCCGTCCTATTCTTTTTCGTCATGGCGCTACGTGATTGAATTTGGGCGCGGGTGGCTGTAGGCACGCCAACTTTCATAAAGCCTGTAAAGGGATAAGGTAGTGCTCAAATACGAACAAGAAAGTGGATAAGAGGAGGAGAAATGAAGCACTCGATCTTCCGGTTGCGTTCTGTGTTATGGATTCTGCTGTTCGCGCTGGGGGGCTGTCTCAGTTCGCCCCAGCCGACCGCACAAAATTCGCCAATCCCCACTGCCGTCTCCACGGAGAGGTCAAGCGCCGCCTTCCCTGATGTCCTCGATGCACAACTCACCCGGAATGCGGACGGTTCCTTCGAGATTGCGGTGACGCTCTCTTCCCCCTATGATACGCCGCAACGCTATGCCGATGGGTGGCGTGTTCTCGCACCCGATGGCGCGGTGTTGGGTGAGCATACCTTGCTGCATGATCATGCCAATGAGCAGCCCTTCACTCGCACCCAACGCAATGTAATTATCCCCAGCGACGTTCTTACGGTGACGATTGAGGGGCGCGATCTGGTCAACGGCTATGGTGGCCGCACGTTCACGGTTCCAGTCGAGTAATCACTTTCCTGTCTCCTAATTTGCATGCCACAGGATAAAGGGGAGGTAGTTTATCTGCATAGTTGCCAAGCGTGCGATGCGAGAGACATTTGCCCCTTGCCGGTCTGCGGCGTAGACCTTTGCTCTTGAGTGGGGAAAGCCTTTGCTCAGGTATAAAGAACCCACTTCCCATAGATGCTTAAAAGCCCTATCAGTAGTGGGTCAACGGTGTATTATCTACTAACTCCACGCAAACAGTGAGCCCCCTGGGACTCGAACCCAGAACCCACGGCTTAAAAGGCCGTTGCTCTGCCAATTGAGCT
>JACSRH010000116.1 GCA_014879855.1 Caldilineaceae bacterium
GTGGTCGATGTGACCAATCGTCCCCACATTCACATGCGTCTTCGTCCGCTGGAATACTGCCTTGGACATGAAATTATCCTCCTACACTGGATTAATCAGCGTTTATTTTACTGTCTATGGCACAATTGCACCGCCGCAGGTCTTCTCGGCGGTGCAAGGCGTAACAATCTTCAGGACGGCTGACAGAGCCAACCGTCACAAGCTAGGTAGTATACCTGAGCCGCTCTGGAGCTCCAAATTGGTAGCTTGACAAAACGATCACGTTTATGCAATTCCTTTGAGCACCTTTTCAGCGATACTCTGGCTCACTGGCATGTATTTCTCAAATTGCATGCTGAAGCTGCCGCGCCCGCTGGTCATCGAGCGCACGTCCGTGGCATAGCCAAACATCTCAGCCAGTGGCACCAGTGCGTGCACGGCCTGGACGTTGCCGCTGCGCGACTCCATGCCTTCAACCTGGCCGCGACGCGACGAAAAATCCCCTACCACATCGCCGACGAACTCGTCTGGCACGGTGGTCTCGACCTTCATCATTGGCTCGAGCAGGACAGGGCCTGCCTTCTGCGCGCCATCCTTGAACGCCATGCTGCCGGCGATCTTGAAGGCCATTTCGCTTGAGTCCACTTCATGATAACTGCCGTCGACCAACGCAACCTTGACATCGACCACTGGATAGCCGGCGAGCACACCGCTTTCCATGGCCTCGACAATGCCTTTTTGTACGGGGGCAATATATTCGCGCGGCACAGAGCCGCCGACAATCTTGTCCTCGAAGAGAAAGCCTGCGCCCGGTTGGTTCGGCTCCATTTGCAGCCAGACATGGCCATACTGACCGCGGCCACCCGACTGGCGGACGAAACGACCCTCGATCCTGACCGGACGCGTGATCGTCTCACGATAAGCCACCTGTGGCCGGCCAACGTTACACTGTACGCGGAACTCTCGTTTGAGGCGATCAACGATGATGTCGAGGTGCAATTCACCCATCCCGGAGATCACAGTCTGGCCAGTCTGGTCATCATACTGCACGCGGAAGGTCGGATCCTCCTCGGCCAGTTTGATCAAAGCCTCAGTCAGCTTGTCCTGGTCGCCCTTGGATTTTGGCTCCACCGCCACCTTGATGACAGGTTCAGGGAATTCGATTGTCTCCAGCAAAATCTGCGATTTCTGATCGGAAAGCGTTTCACCGGTGTACGATTCTTTGGGGCCAACAATGGCGGCAATATCACCAGCGCAAACTTCTTTGACGTCTTCGCGCTTGTCGGCGTGCATACGCACCAGGCGACCGATGCGTTCGCGCCGGCCGCGATTGGTGTTGTACACCGTCTCGCCAGAACGCAGCACGCCCGAATAGACGCGCACATACGCCAACCGCCCCACAAATGGATCGGTCACGATCTTGAAGACCAGACCGGCGAAAGGTTCATTGTCATTCGGCCCGCGGGACTCTTCCGCGCCCGTATCAGGGTTGATGCCTATCACCGGCGGCACATCGCGCGGGCTGGGCAGATACCGGACGACGGCGTCAAGCAAAAGCTGCACGCCTTTGTTGCGCAGCGACGTGCCGCAGAGGATCGGGACAATCTTGTTGTCACAGACTGCCTTGCGCAGCGCCGCATAAAGCTCCTCGTTGCTGATGGACTCGCCTTCCAAAAACTTGAGCGTCAGTTCGTCATCTGTTTCGGCAATACGCTCGATCATGTGCTCGCGCGCCGCCGCGGCGGCTTCGGCATATTCAGCCGGGATATCGATAACAATCGGCGCGGCGCCCAATTCGTCGGAGAAGGTGTAGACCTTCATCACAAAGAGATCGATGACGCCCTTGAAGGCGTCTTCCACGCCGAAGGGAAGCTGGATGGGCAGCGGATTTGCGCCCAGCCGGTCGATGATCATCTCAATCGTGCGTTCAAAGCTGGCGCCGATGCGATCCATTTTATTGACAAAACAGATGCGCGGCACCTGATAGCGATCCGCCTGGCGCCAGACGGTTTCGGACTGCGGCTCGACGCCAGCAACGGCATCGAACACCACCACGCCGCCGTCGAGCACGCGCAGGCTACGCTGCACCTCCGCGGTGAAGTCAATGTGCCCTGGGGTGTCAATGATATTGACCTGGCATTCTTCACCGGTGATGCGATCGGTCCACGAAGTGGTGATGGCAGCCGCGGTGATGGTAATGCCACGCTCGCGCTCTTGCACCATCCAGTCCGTCACCGCGGTGCCTTCATGCACCTCGCCCATCCGGTGGATGCGACCGGAATAGAACAGGATGCGTTCCGTGGTCGTCGTTTTGCCGGCATCAATATGGGCAATGATGCCGATGTTGCGCATACGCTCGATGGGATATTGGTTCGACATATCTTACATTTCCTAACCGTCCACATATTTACACACAAAATGATGCGGCGCCTGAACCTGCAGTCACGAACGCTGATAACACGCATCACAACGCAAAGTACACTGTGACAGGTGGAGAGCGGTCGGCTTACAGGTGGGCGCCGCATCGATTCAGGTCAACCCTGTATTGTTACGGATAACACCCACTCATGAACAAGTGAAGACCGAGCAGACCAGACTGCCGGCTAATCACCAGCCATGAGATCCTATATTGGCTTCTTTAAAAGCGAAAGTGAGCAAACGCCTGATTGGCTTCGGCCATCTTGTGCGTATCTTCGCGCTTTTTGATGGTGGCGCCTTCGTTGCGCGCAGCATCCATCAATTCACCTGCCAGACGCGCGGCCATATCGCGGCCACTGCGCTTGCGCGAGTTGTCGATCAGCCAACGCATTGCCAATGCTTGCCGGCGAGCGGAGCCGATCTCCATCGGGATCTGATAAGTCGCACCGCCAACGCGCCGCGGCTTCACTTCCACCAATGGCGTGGCGTTCTTCAGCGCTTCCTCGAAAACCTCGACGCCAGATCGCTTGGTGCGCTCTTCGATAATCGCAAACGCGTCATAAACAACGCTGGTAGCCAGGCTTTTTTTGCCGCGCTCCATGACATTGTTGACAAATTTGGCGATCACTTCGCTATGGTAGCGAGGATCGGGGATCACATTGCGTAATTCAGCACGATTTCTTCGCATGGTTTTACTCCTCGCCTATTTCTTAGGGCGCTTTGTGCCATATTTGCTGCGGCCACGCTTGCGCTTGTCGACCCCCTGGCTGTCCAGGGCGCCGCGCACGATGTGATAGCGCACGCCTGGCAAATCCTTGACACGGCCGCCGCGCACAAGCACGACGCTGTGTTCCTGCAGGTTGTGCCCCTCGCCTGGAATGTAGGCTGTCACCTCGATGCCATTAGACAAGCGCACACGCGCTACTTTACGCAGCGCCGAATTAGGCTTCTTCGGCGTGGTCGTGCGCACTTGTGTGCAGACGCCCCGCTTCTGAGGATTGCCCAGCTTCATCCTGCGCGTCCGCCCGGTCAGCGAGTTCTGCGTAAAACGCAACGCGGGCGCTTTTTCTTTCTTTGCGACGTCTTTGCGGCCCTTGCGGACCAGTTGATTGATGGTCGGCAAACGTCCCTCCACTTTTCAAGCGAGCCTTACCCATCAAGGCTCGCATTGCCTGAAACTACAAATACCGGTTCAAAAAACAGCCACTGTTTTGATAGGCTGCAACTTTTGCTTCGATCCAGGTGCGCCAGTTCAACGCTCGCACCCACAATTTCTCCGGCGCAAATATCTTGACATGTGGGCGTGCGAGGCCCACGAACTGAGAATATAACATAAGGTCGAAAAGCCGGTCAAATTGAACCCACGATAACGCGCATCTATTTTTCAACTTTTCCGGTTCAGTTAAATTCAGGCGGGATCGACGCCATTGTGATTGACTCACCGTCGAAGGTCAGGTAATGCTTCAGCAGGTTGGCGGTCAAGCAGGAATGAATGGGAATTACCCCCAGCAACCCGCCAACCTCGATCTGCTGCACCAACGTCGCAAACGCAGCCTCCTCTGCGTGCACCACACCATGCTCCTGGGAGAGCGAACGCACCCAGGCGCCAGGCGTCGGCGCACTCCAGCCACTGTTTTGTAGATGCACGATCGCGCCGAAGGTTTGTGCGCCACCGTCGCGTTGCAGACTCTCCTTGGAGAAATGAACGGCCCCGCCATAAAGTATCACTTCGCGGCGTTCCGGGTGAATGGATACAATGGGACAAGCAACAACTGTTGCAACATCATCCCATGTGCACGCCCCGATTTCGACCTGCATCCAGTCATAGAAGACAAAATTTCCCGGGCGGATTTCGTCCACCTTGCCGAACTGCTCCAACACACTACAGGCGGGCGTGTCTCCAGTTGAGATCTCAAGTTGCAAAAAGCCATGCTCCATCAACCTGTGGCGCGCATGGTTGAGGCGGCTGGTGGTCATGGTGTAGGCGTCGGCAATCTGCGCGTGTGTACGCGCCGCGTAAGTGCTGCCATCGTGGGTGAGCACCCCTTGCAATTCCATTCGATCCCGGGCAACAATGTGGTCGGCAAGCGCGGCCAGGCTGGAATCATCGTTCCACAGCACCCCACTGCGTCGGTAGCCGGCATCGACTTCAATCCATACGGCAACAGGCGCGGTCAGATGATTTGACAGAAACTCCACAACCGCCAGGTTGTCCACCAGCAGATGCAGCCGCACACGGTGCGCCAACTCGTTGATCTTATCCATTTCGCGCAGATTGACGGGGAACGCGATCGTGATATCATCCCACCCGTGGTCGGCAAAATAGCGCGCCATCGTCACGGACGACACTGTAATGGCAAAGACCCCTGCCTCGCGGAACCATTCCCCGATGGCGGCGGACTGGTGCGTCTTGAAATGTGGACGAAAGCGGAGGCGATTGTCCTGCGCCTTTTTCGCCATGCGCGCGATATTGCGCTGCGCACGCGCCGTATCCAAAAGCAAGGTTGGCGTCTCAATGGTGTTGTAAATCTCGGCCACGTCGGTTTCCCCTTTTTATAATTTTTATAAAGCAAGCTTGCAAAGACAGTTACAATTTGGAGCCATAGGGGTGAAAATTCCTTAGCAGCTAAAGATAAAGCAGCGCCTACTGATCTACAACTCCTCCCCAGGAAAAACCCAGAGATTGACTACTAGAGATCGACCAGTGGCGCAGAGAAGTATAGCAGAGTTTCGAGGAAGCTGGTCGTCAATTATCTTCATTCTCCCCTTTTGATCGACATCCTTTAGAACTGAATCTGGCTTTTTCCTCTGGGTTGTGAGCAGTGCTACAATCGTAATACTGCCTGCTGCTGAGCATCTATCAGCAACAGGTGTAATGGATAGGAACGGCTTTATCAATTCTTATATTCTGTTAATTCAAGTAAAAATACATCGACCATCAAAGGAGATATTCCATGTCCGAACAAGCATATCGCCTCGAACGCGATAGCATGGGGGAAGTCAAAGTTCCTGCCGATGCACTGTACGGCGCCCAAACACAGCGCGCCGTCGATAATTTCCCCATCAGCGATCTGCGCTTCCCGCGCACGTTTATCCGTGCGCTGGGCTTGATCAAAGGCGCGGCCGCCGCGGTCAACGAAGATTTGGGGCTGATGGAGGCCGATATGTCGGCGGCGATCCAGGCCGTTGCCTGGCAGGTGGCGGATGGAGCATATGACGAACATTTTGTGCTCGACATCTTTCAGACCGGCTCTGGCACCAGCACCAACATGAACGCCAATGAAGTGCTGGCGACCCTGGCCTCGGCCAGGTTGGGCCGCAAAGTGCATCAGAACGACCATATCAACATGAGCCAGAGCAGCAACGACGTGATTCCGACCGCGATTCATCTCAGCGCCTATCTGGCGGTCCACGATGAATTACTGCCCGCGCTTGATCATCTGCACAAGACATTGATCGCCAAGGCCGAGGCCACCGATCATGTGGTCACGACTGGGCGCACGCATCTGATGGACGCCATGCCCGTGCGCATGAGCCAGATTCTGGGCGGATGGGCGAGCCAGGTCAAACACGGCGTCGACCGCATTGAGGCATCGCTGCCGCGCTTAGCCGAGCTGGCGCAAGGCGGCACCGCGGTCGGCACTGGCATCAACGCCCACCCTGAATTTGGGCGCGCCATTGCGGCCAAATTGGCCGAATGGACCGGACTGCCACTGGTGACGAGCCCGAACTATTTTGAGTCCCTCAGCACACAGGACGCCGCGGTTGAGTTGAGCGGCCAACTCAATACGATCGCCACCAGCTTGATGAAAATTTCCAATGATCTGCGCTGGATGAACAGCGGCCCCATTGCAGGTTTTGGCGAAATCGCGCTGCCGGCGCTGCAGCCAGGGTCAAGCATCATGCCGGGCAAGGTGAATCCGGTCATCCCCGAAGCAGTGACAATGGTGTGCGCTCAGGTCATGGGCAATCATGTCACTGTCACCATTGGTGGTCAGGCGGGCAATTTCCAACTCAACGTCATGTTGCCGGTGATTGCGTACAACCTGCTGCAAAGCATTTCGCTGCTCGCCGCTGGCAGTCGCATCCTGGCGGACCAGGCCATTGCCGGTTTCACGGTCAACGAGGAGCGCATTACCGGTCTGGTTGGGCGCAATCCCATCCTGGTGACGGCGCTCAACCCGGTCATCGGCTATGAAAAGGGCGCAAAGATCGCCAAGCGCGCTTATGCGGAGGGCCGTTCGCTCAAGGAAGTTGCTCTGGAAGAGACGGAACTGTCTGGTGAGGAGCTGGATCGCATTCTGGCGCCGCGCGGCTTGACCGAAGGCGGCATCCACGAATAAAGCCAGCGAACAAAAAAGAAGGCTCCCGTCGCGCTGACGGGAGCCTTCTTTTTGCTTTGTGCAATCTATTTGAGATAGCCGGACGGATTGTAAGAAACACTGTCGTAGCGAATCTCAAAGTGGAGGTGGGGGCCGGTGCTGTTGCCGGTGTTGCCCATCGTGCCCACCTGCTGGCCGCGGCTGACGGTCTCACCCGGCGTCACAAAGACCGAGTTCAAGTGGGCGTAGAGCGTCGAGAAGCCGTTGCCATGATCCACAATCACGTAATTGCCATAGCCGCTATTCCAACCGCCGCCTGCCAACACAACATACCCAGCGTCTGCTGCCGTCACTGGCGCGCCCAGCCAACCGGCAATATCGACAGCAGGGTGTCCACCCCAATACCCCTGGCTGATGTAGCCGGCGGTCGGCCAACTGAAGTTGCCAGAACCAGCCAGAGCGCCTGATGGTCGTTGCACCGAATAAGCAGTCGAAGCGCCGACCGATGTAGCAACGAAGGGTTTAGTTCCACCCGGCACCACGATCTCCTTGCCGATGGGAAGCGCAGCGTTGGCGTCAGTCATCTCATTAGCCGCATAGGCAACAATATCTTGCATATCGGCTTCATATTTTTCGGCAATGCTGGAAAGGGTGTCTCCGCGCTTGACGACGTGTAACACGCCATTGATGGGCAGGATGCGCAACTGGTCGCCGATGCTCAGCCGATCGGGATTTTGCTCGATGAGAGAATTAGACCACATCAGGGTCTCGGGCTGTAGTCCAAATTTTTCAGCAATCGCCAGCACGGTGTCACCCGGTCTGACGTTGTAATACAGCACTTCTTCTCCAGCGCCAGACGCTGTCTGGGTGACGACGTTCGGTTTCTTTGTATCCACCAACGTAATATTGGGTTTCAAGGAGCCATCGCCAAATTCAGCAACGCCGATCCGTTGGACGCCATCCTGCGCCGCACCCGCCAACATTACCGACGAATCGGCGGCTGGCGTTGGTTCGAGGCTCAACTCCCATTCAGGGATGGTGATCTGGCTCAAAATCAGCACAATCGCAGCAATCATCAACACAGACAGATGGCCAGCTAGCCGGAGCGGCGTCACCTGGTCAGCAAGTACGCGGTGCACCTGTTCGGACGTAGTCTGGATCATCTGGGATATGGCGCCCATCTGACCAAAGTTTGCATCCTGCCGCGGCGACAGCGTCGTGTAGGCGGCGCCTGATGCATGGTCGAGCTGCAAAGGTCTCAGATTGGTCGATGAGGGAATGAGGGGGGTGTAGTCTACAGGTTTTGGAGAGATAATTTCTTGTTGCTGCAATTCAAGGTGATATGGCTTTGTACGTCCTGAATGGTTTTTAACCAGATCGGGACTGCCTTCATTCATCATACACACTATCTCCAGAGCGTCAGGTTTTACGGGCTTAACCTGGATGGATACTTTGCGAATTGCCCTAGCACAGCCTGCTAAGCGTCTAGAAAATCTGTTCTCATGGGTCGAATTGCCCATGACAATTGGAGATTCTAGCATCTTCCAGATAGCTTGCCAAGGGGTCGGGGCAACTTGGCGCCCTGAAAACAGGACGATCCCCACACATTGTGTAGAGATCGTCGTCAAATCGTAGGTTTGGCGTAGGCAGGTGGGCTTGTGTTGCAGCGTGCGCGGACAGCGCCGGCTAATGGCGCTCCCTGGCGCGCAGCGCCCACTGAGGGCTGCATGTTAACGTTTGGTCAAGGTTTCCAGAAATTCACGATTGTCGCGCGTCCGGCTCATGCGCTCAATGATAGGGAGAATGGCTTCCCCGCCGCCGCCCATGGCGTCGATCATTCTGCGTAATGTATACACTTTTGAGAGCGTCTCGGCGTCGAGCAACTTTTCCTCAGCGCGGGTGCCGCTGCGTTCAATGTCGAAGGCCGGGAAAATACGCCGCTCCGACAACTTGCGGCTGAGGTGCAGCTCCATGTTGCCCGTGCCCTTGAACTCTTCATAGATGACATCATCCATACGGCTGCCGGTGTCAACCAGACAGGTGGCGATAATTGTCAAGCTCCCCCCTTCTTCGAGGTTACGAGCTGCGCCGAAAAAGTGTTTTGGCGGGTAAAGCGCGGCCGGGTCGATGCCACCCGAAAGCGTGCGGCCAGAAGGCGGCACCGTGAGGTTGTAGGCGCGCGACAGACGCGTAATGCTGTCCAGCAGGATGACAACATCTTTGCGTCCCTCAACGAGGCGCTTTGCACGATCAAGCGCCATTTCGGCCACGCGGACATGATTCTGCACCGGTTCGTCGAAAGTGCTGCTCACCACTTCAGCTTCCACGGAGCGATCCATATCAGTGACTTCTTCGGGGCGTTCACCGATCAACACCACCATCAGATGAATGTCTTTGTAGTTCGTCGTGACGCCGTTGGCAATTCGTTTGAGAATCGTCGTTTTGCCGGCCTTGGGCGGGCTGACGATCAGGCCGCGCTGCCCGCGCCCAATGGGCGAGAGCAAGTCGATCATGCGGGTCGAGATGACGTTTGGCCGTGTTTCCAGGAGGATCTGCTCGTTCGGGAAGATCGGCGTCATCTTCTCAAAAGTGGGTCGCTTTTTCGCTTCCTCCGGATCAAGCCCATTGACAGCTTCGACCTTCAGCAAGCCATGATATTTTTCGGTCTCCTTGGGCGGGCGAACCTGTCCGATAATCAGATCGCCGGTGCGCAATCCAAAGCGGCGAATCTGGCTTTGACTGACATACACATCCTCTGGCCCGGGCAAAAGGTGGTCACTGCGCAGGAAGCCGATATTATCCTGAACGACTTCCAGGATGCCGCCGCCAAAAATGAAGCCTTGCTGCTCTGCATTTGCGCGCAGCAAACGCATCACAAGATCATATTTTTTGAGACGTGTATATCCTGTAATATTGGCCGTTCGCGCAATATCGCGCAGTTCCTCCAGGTTAAGTTCTTCCAGTTGGCCAATCGTCATTTGTTCTAGGGGAATGCTCGAGTTCGGCATATCCAATCATCCTTTATATTCAGAACTGTGCAGGCGATTACGCCTATAAGTTTTGACGAAACAGACTGTAAATGGACATGACTTTGTCCATATTATGACAAAAATGCCAGCAAGTCTTTGCTGTAGGTAGATGCGCTCTGGAGTTTATATTGAATCTATTGCAACACCACACAAGTTGAGGCTGCCGACAGATGGGCGAGAAGCATGAATCTATTTGATTGGCGATTGAAGCTACAGCAACGCTGTATTACTGAGTGGGAGTAATTTAATCTTTCCTTGTGGACGTTTAGGGAAATAACACTTAGGGGATGGCCAAACCAAAATACAGGTTTGACCCTAAGGTAAAATCGATTATAGCAGTAGATAGCCTTAACGTCAACTCATCCAAACGAAGTTTGGATATTACCCGCTTTTTCCATAATCAGCAAAAAGGGGATCACGTTCTCTGTGATCCCCTGACGGCAAAGAAATTTGCGATGATTCTCAGTTTACCAATCCCATATGCCAGCCACATCGCGCAAAGTTTCATGGTCAATCAGCCGGATCCGTCGATAACCAAGTTCGACCAGTCCTTGCCGCTTAAAGTCCCGCAGAATCGCGCTCACAGTTTCTCGATAGGTGCCTAGACGATCGGCCAATGCCTGATGGCTGACACCCTTGATGACGCCGCCATCCTGATCAAGGTCAATAAGCAGAGAGGCCAATCGCTCAGGTAATTTTTTGTAAGCGACATCCTCCAAGCTGTTTTCCACTTGCATCAAGCGCATGCCGTATGTTTGCAGCAAGCCCCAACCCAGGATCGGGTACCGCATCGTCATATCGCGCGCTTCACTGCTGGGAATCACCCATACTACGGCGTCCTCGGCCGCCTCCGCAAAGACGTTGGGATCACTCATGCTGCTCAACGCCCCTTCGCCAAAAATCGCGCCTGGCTCCAGCGTGGCGATTACAAGACGGCGACCCTCGTTATTGGTGCATAGCAAGTTGACTTTGCCACTCATTAACACGTACATGCGGGATGCCATAGCTTCCGGCGATGCAATCTGCTGGCCGCGTTCCGCCCGGTGCGTGGCAATGACCTTGCCAAAGGCCGGATCATCTTCGCGCAACGCCGAGAGCATCTGCGGAACGCTGGCCATCCGCAAACTATTAGGGGCAGTCAACGTATTAACAGGCGCCGGAGCGCCAAACGAATTATTCTGAAGTTCACGCAAACTTGATTTCATCTTGCTTATCCTTGTAGGCAGTTCCGGCTGTAGGCGTTGCTGTATTTAGCTGTATTGAAAAGTCTCGGCGCTGGACACTTTATGGACAAGTCAACCCTGTAGATTACCCTGGTTGCAATTACCTGTGCCATACCATTGCAAAACCTTTGCAACTATTTAATCATACTTCTGCAGAAATGTCTAGACCTGAAATATGAGAAATCTCTCATCTCTTTGAACTGGTCATAAAAAAGAAGCGCGTGAGCCACAGATCCTTTCGCTCAGGATGCACCCGAAATTCACCCAGGACAGGTGTAGCAAGACAAAAAGTTGCTACTTTAGAAAGGCCAGGGTGAAAATGCTCACGCGGCGCCCTTCCTCCGCATAACATCGATCATACCTGGTAAAGATTAAGTGCAAATTGGAAAAGAGTTCGCGAATTGTTAGCGAGGTCACAATTCTATGGAGACAGACAACTGTTTTGAGGGAGAAAGTTCCAACTGTCAGATGGCAATCATCTCGATTTCTGTGCAAAACTTGCGCAAATCGCTGTCAACGTTGCTTTCCTACACGCTATTCGTCATCCTGCCAACTTAGCAGCGCCAGCCAACGATCGTTTTGATAAGCATCAAGCACATTAGCCAGGGATGAGGTGAGAACTCTTGCTAGACTCGACGTTTCCAAATGAGCGAACCCCGCCACAAAGCGCAAGATCTCACTGCGAGCGTGCGCCGGCGTATGTGCAAGATGCATAGCCGCGGTTGCGCCGGCTACGAAAAGTTCCTGATCTTCGTTATAACTGTCATCAGATGGGTCAAAAAAGTGGCGTAGACGCCCTTCGCTTACTCGCTTGAGCGCATCGGAAAAAATTTCAACCACCGTTGAATTGCCCGTGCGCACAGCTAAACTGGCGGAACGGCTGAAGCAATAATCGCCTGCCAGGACTGTACTCCCCAGTAGAGATCGATTGGGAGTGTCGCTGGATTCCGAATCTGCGAGTATCATGTGCACCGTGATCGCCAGATGCAACATTTCCAGCGCCGCCCCCAGGAACACGCGCTGGCTGCGCACTGTCTCGTTGTCTGGCGCGGCCACGCCGGCCGTCAACACGATCGCAGCTCGTCGCCGTGGCTGGCTGTTGCGTAGCTGGGCTGCAACCATCTGACTGAACGGGGGGAAAAGGTTGGCAATGGCGGTGTGAAGGTGGTCTTCCACTTCATTCAGTTCAGCCAGGAGATCTTGATAGGCGCTGGTGCGCTGATCTTGGTCGCTTATCGCTCGATTTGACATTCGGCAAACACGCCTTGCTTTGGTGGCTAGAAGTTGCGCACGCCACGCTGTGCGCGCTCCGTCAGCAAATCATCCATACCTTCGACGGCCTCGGCTGCAGTTGCTCCCAGGTAGATCCCTGCAATCTCATCACGCAACTCCGGGTGCAGATTGAAGGCGCGCCCGCCATAACCGATAATGGGGCGCGGCGGCTCGATGCCTGCCAGCAACTCGCAGAAATGGCGCAGATGGAGCGCCGCCCCACTCGTGGTGGCGCTGAGCAAGACCATATCTGGCTTTGCTACACTCACTTCAGTCACCAGGTCATCGATAGGCAAGTTCTGTCCCAGATAGCGCACAGCATATCCTGCGCGGCGCAAGTAGATAGAAAGCAGCATCGCGCCAATTTCGTGCAATTCAGCCGGCGCACATCCCACCCAAATGATTGGGCGCACAGTGGCATTGGGCACAGTGCGCAAAACGGCGGCCAGTCTCTGCATCAAATAATTGGTCGCATAGTGCTCGCGCGTGATGCTCAACTCGCCGCGATGCCAGCGCTCACCGATCTCGATTAGCACAGGCATGATAATGTGTTCCCCTACATGCTCAACAGGGTAGAGTGTAAACGCGTGCGCCAATGCCGACTCGGCGCCGTCCTCGTTGTAGTTGAGCAACCCAAGCAGCACCCGCTCCCGGAAGCGCGCAAAATCTTCAAGTTCCAGCCGCGACAATGTTGTCAGAGTCTGTGTTTCGACGGCGCGCCCGGCTGGATCAGGTAACATCGTCTGCTCGTTAGGCGCTGTTTGATCGGTAAGCGACTGTAGCCACGACACTGCCTGGCTGATCGCCATGCCAGCATCCACCTGCGCCTTGAGCCAGCGAATGACAGCCACATCCCGATCAGAATAGAGGCGATAGCCGCTTTCCGATCGCTGCGGTTTGCACATGTTGTACCGGCGTTCCCAGGCGCGCAGCGTGCTAGGGCTGATGCTTGTGGATTGAACAACTGCCTTGATATTGTAAAGGGGTGTGGTTGAGTACTCGTTGAGCCGAATCGCTGTCACCACCTCTTTTTCCACCTTCTCTTGCGCTGGTTGGGTTTGACCCGTGCTGTCGGAAAAATTCATGTCAGTCTACAGATTGCGCCAGTCTTATGCAATCTTAGCACAGTCTTTTACAGGGATCAATCCAATCATAGTTTACGCAGCCACTACAGGGTGAGGGTAAGTTTTTCGCTCTCATTGGATCTGCCCAGATAGGCCATATAACAGTGACCCCACATGCGTCAGGCCAACGAGCTCGCTGGCCTTTTCATCTGGCGTGGCCACACTGGATTACACCTCTTGATTGAAGGGCGCGCCAAGTTTTACTCCGTTCCCGGCGTGGTCAAAAAGCTCTGGCTGCGCAGGGTTGCGCCTCTGCTTCTCCGCGCCTTTGCGTTCAGAAACTATTTTCAAGTCAGTTGCTTAGCAGTGCAGGAAGTGTTTTCACCAGAATTCTGACGCATATCCCGCGCTTAACCACAGGGATCGTTGTGGATGCCAGGAAGATCTCAGGCTGCCACTTGCACCTGTGGTACACTTGCGCCATGCGTCGATTCTCCCTGCAATTGCTTGCCCTGTTGATGATGTCAGGTGCAGTGCGCATCGTTACCGCGGCGGATGCATTTTCCACCTATCTGCTGCGCGACGCACTGTTCGTCGCACTGCCTGCGGTCGCGATTTTTGCGTGGCAGAGCGGAAGCTGGCGTCCTGTTGCTGCTCTGCGCCGCGTCACGCGGTTATCTTCCGTGGGCCAGCTCTTGTGGCTGACTGGTCTAGTCTGCCTGCTCGCTGGCGGCGCCGGCGCTGGCTTTTTCTCCCTCGAGCCTGGAGGCGGATTTGCAGACCTGGCAGCAACCCTGGTCTGGGGGCTTGGCTTTGTCCTGAGCGTGGCAGGCGTCTGGTGGCCGGGCGCAGCCATTGACTACACGCCGCCTACCTATCGCTGGGAGAAGGATGCGCGCGGCCAGTTTGTGCGCACGCGGATTGGCGACGTGCAAGCCGAGCCGTTGTCGCCGACGTCGAAGCGGGGCGCGTGGGGCGGGACGCTGGCCGTCATGATGCTGGGCGTTGTGTTGCGTTTTTGGAATCTGGCTGAGCTGCCGGCCGGTTGTGTGGGCGGCGAGTGCATCGACGGTCTGCGCCTGGTCGCTGGCCAGATGCTCACCTTTTCCCAGCCGGGCGCATTCAATTTCTATGAGCGTCTGGCGCATGTGCTGCTCGGCTTCACCGGTGACGGGGTTCTCAGCCTGCGCCTGGCGGGTGCGGTCGTGGGCAGTCTAACGCTGATGATTTTTGCAGGCGTGGCCAGGCGCTTGACGCCGCCGCTCTTCGTAGCGCCCGCGCTGCTCTTGCTGGCGGTCAACCCGTGGCATATCTGGGCGTCGCGCGTCTCTGACGGCTGGCTCGTTCCCGCCCTGTTGGTGACGCTGGCGCTCTGGCTCGTGCTGGAGGCGCTGGCCCACGGAGATGTGCGCTGGTGGACACTGGCCGGATTAGCGCTGGGGTTGCTCTGGGTGGAAGCGCCCTCACTGCGCGTGGCAGTGTTGTTGTGGAGCGGTGCAAGCCTGGGTCTCGGGCTGTGGAGCGGCGCCGCGTGGCGCTCGCGGATGGCTGCCATTGGCAGCGCGCTGGCCGCCCTGGTGGGTGTTGCCGCGCCCATGTTCCTGGTCGGCCTGTCCAGTGGCGCGCAGGCTGGCGACAACGGCGTTGGCGCACAATGGGCGCAGGCGGCTACAGTAGCCGGCGCTTTGCTGCGTCCCGACGTGACGTTAGATGGCGCGCTCGCGGGCAGCGGACTGTTATCGGTGCTGGTCGCTGCGCTGACCGTGCTCGGCCTGGGCGTGCTGGCGCGCAGTGCGCGCCAGCACGCCGCCCTCGTGATCGGTGCGGGGCTGCTCCTGGCCATCGCGGCCGCGCTTACCGCCGACTTGACCGTAACGGCGCCGCGCAGCCTGCTCTTGCCCAGCCTGCCGCTGCTGTTGACAACCGCAATCCTTGCGCTGGATCGCTTGCTCACCATGCTCGTGCAGACGTGGGGGCGGCTGGTGCGACCGGCGCAACTGGCAGCGGCGACCGGCCTGCTCCTGCTGGCGATCCTGAGCATTGGTGCGGCGCGCTTTGCCGCCGAATTGAACGCCATGCAGGGAGCAGGCCAGGGCGCGCTGCCAAACGAGATCGCCCGGTTTGTGGCCGACCAACTGGCCGCCGCGCCGCAGGAGATTGCCGGCGCGCCGCAGACGTATGTCGTGCCGGCTGGCGTGTTGGATCATCCGAGTATGCGTCTGCTCGTCGGCGCCGCGATCGAGCAAGGGCGCGTCCAGCGCCTCGACTTAGCCACAACCATGCCTTACGCCGCGACGCCGCCCGGCGATGTGATCTATCTCGTTCCCGTCGAACAAAGTCAGGTGCTTGACCAACTGCGGCAGATGTACCCTGACGCATCGCTGGCAAACAGTGCGCCCGACAATGGCTGGACGTTGGAGGGGCGCCGCGCGCGCTTCTCTGTGCTGACGGCGCCGCGACAAACGATCCTGGATAGCCAGGCGCTGCACGTGCTCGCCTATCGCGGCAGTGAAGCACGTCCAGGCGCGGCTGATTTGGAGGCGGTGGCGCCAGCGTTTCCTCTGGGCTGGCGAAGCTTTCCGCCGCTGTCGCCGCCTTTCTACGCCGAGTTGACCTCATCGCTGTCGATCCCAGAGGCCGGTATGGTGATGTTTTCGACCGACATCGCGGCAGGTTCGCTGATGATGACGCTTGACGACCTGTTGGTGCTCGACACACAGCTTGGGCTGACGCAGCAGACGTTGGCGCTGGCACAGGGCATCCACCGCCTGACGGTCACGTATCAAAGCGGCGGCCAGCCTGCCGATGTCACCATTTTCTGGCAGCCGCCCGGCGCCGCCGCGCCCACGCCGTTGCCGTCCACAGCCCTGCACCTGCCTGTGCTGGCCGACGCCGGGCTGTTGGGCGATTATCGGGAAGGCGGCGATGCCAATGGCATGATGCTGACGCAGCGCAAAGACCGGGTGATCGGCTTTGACTTTGGCCTGGCGCCACCCTTCAACGTGCATTGGCAGGGCAAACTTGGCATCACGCGCGCCGGCGAGTACTTGCTCGCAACGCTTTCGGACGGGCCAAATCAGATGTCGGTGGATGGAATGCTTATCGTCGATGGCCGGGCGGACGCCGAGACTGATGCTGCCGCCGACAACGCCTACAACGAAGGGCTGATCTATCTGGCGCCAGGCTGGCACGAAATCGAGCTGCGCTACACGCCGCAAAGCAACGCGCCGGAGTTTCGATTGCTGTGGCAGCCGCCAGGCGCCAGCCCCAGTGAGTTGACCGCGGCTTTTCTGCTGCCGACAACCGCCGAGGTGAGCCTGGCCGACAAAACGCCGCCGCCTGCGCCGCCGCTGCTCGATCCCGCGCTGGGCAACGATGCGTTTGCCCTGACGCGCGCCGCCAGCACTTGGCAGCCGGATGTGCGCATCCCGCCCACAAACCTGGAGCCGCTGCCGCTGGAAACCTTGTGGACCGCGGGCGCGGGCTGTGGCGCGGACGAGAACCAGCTAAATGCACCGCATGGCGTGGCTTTTGACCCGGCGAGTGGGCAGATTTATGTGGCCGACACCGGCAACCGGCGCGTGCAGACGCTTGACCTGGATGGCGGTTTCCGCGGCCAGCTTGCCGCGCCTGTCTTCGAGGAGCCAGTGGACATCGCCTTTGCTCCCGACGGCGCGCTGCTGGTGCTCGACGCGGTGGCTGGCCCGCTGTATCGCATCGGCGCGGATGGTGCGCCGGTTGCGCTCCCCATCCAAACGACTTTTTACCGGCCGCGCGGTTTCGATGTGAACGCTGAGGGCATGGTGGCGGTGGCGGACACTGGCGGCGGGCGCGTGGTCACGCTCACGGCGGAGGGCGTCGTTCAGTCACAATTTGGCGGCATCGACACGTTGCTGGCGCGCGGCCAGCCGGTCGATGCGCTGCTTAGCGCGTCGGGGCTGTGGGCGGTCAGCGCCGAAGATGGGCGTCTGTCAAATCTCAGCATCGACGGCGGTCTGACCGCGGTGCAGCCGACCAATACCATCGACGGCCCCCAGCTTGCCGCCCTGCCAACCGGCGGTCTGGTCGTGAGCGACCCATTGCGGCGCACCTTTACGACCTTTGCTTCTAGCGGCAAACCATTGCAGCAGTTTGTCTACACCGAACAGGTTGACACGCCGACGGGGATCGCCACGCTGGCGCTCGGCGACCAGCTCTTTATCGCGGCCAGCGACACGCGTGCATGCACGGTGTCGCTCTGGCGCATGGCGGTCAGCCAGCTTCAATGAACAGAAATGAGTTGCGAGGGGTGAGGAGCGACACAGAACGAATGAGGAAGGGATAGAACATTTTGACGCAGAGACATAAACACGCAGAGGTGTGCAAAGAAAATACAGGAAACATAGAAGACGCAACGCAACCTGGCTCCTGGTTTGTGCAAAGCTGGCGGTGGTTGGCGCGAGCATGGCGCCGCAAGCCTGACCCCCACGTCGTCTATTCGCAGTCCGCGGAAGAGATGCGCGCCTGGCAGGCGCGAGCGCGTCTCTTTATGATCGTGCTGGTTGTGATGACGCTGACGGCCTGCGTGACGCCAGCCGTGCAGCCGGCCTCGCCTGTGGCTGTCGTTGCGCCTGCGGCCACGGCGCCCGCTTTGCTTGCCGAGCCAACGCCTGTTCCGGCTGAGGTTTTGGCGACGCTGGACACCGAGGCCCAGCTGGAGTTGGTCGAGCTGCCGCGGCGCGACCCGGTGCAACTGACCGAGCGCTTGAATCCCGCGATCGGCGTCGTGCCGCTCCTGGCTGAGCCAAAGCACTATGCCGTGGGTGACCGCGAGTCCTTCTGGGTGCATAATTCAGACGCCAAGCGCAACATTGAAATCGAGGCCGATCTGATCTACCAGACGGACGTTGCCAACATCTGGGTGGAGGCAGCGCAATCCTTTGATGCAGAGCGCATCAAACGCTCGATCGACCGCTTCAGCCGCGTGGCTTACCCGGCGCTGGTGCGCACCTTTGGCCGCGAAGCGAACCCGGGCGTCGACGGCGATCCGCGCTTGCATGTGTTGCACACGGCGCAAATGGGCGCGGGCGTGGCCGGCTATTTTTACAGCGCTGACAAGTACACGACTGCCGTCAACCCTTTTTCCAACGAAAAAGAGATCTTCTTTATCAACCTCGATTGGCTCAACCGTCTGGGTGATTACACAGTTTATGAAACGGTGCTGGCGCACGAATTTCAACACATGATCCACTGGAGTCAGGATCGCGGGGAAGATCTGTGGCTCAACGAGGGACTCAGCGAATATGCACAAGAGGTGGCGCAGTACGACCCGGATCTGGGGTTTGCATACGCCTTCCTTGCTGACCCGGATCTGTCGCTGGCGACCTGGAGCGCCGACCCCCATGCAAACGCCCCCCATTACGGCGCCTCGTATCTCTTTGTGGCGTATCTGGCGCAGCGCTTTGGCGATGACTTCCTGAGCCGGCTGGTGGCGGAGCAGAGCAACGGCGCGGTGGGCATTAACCATGCGCTGGCCGCGGCCGGCGCTGACGTTGCCTTTGACGATCTGTTTGCCGATTGGGTGGTCGCCAATTGGGCCGATGATCCGGGCGCACTGGAGGACGGCGGGCGCTATGGCTATCGGCGAATCGATCTGTCAGAAGCGCGCGCCGCGGCAACTATTGCCAGTTATCCGGTGGCCGAAACAGCCGCCAAGGTCTTCAACTATGGCACAGATTATCTTGTGCTGAACGGTGAAGGAAACCTTGTCTTTGACTTCCAAGGTGACCTCCAGACGCGCTTAGCGGATTTGCCGCCAGGAGACGACGCGCGCCGCTGGTGGAGCAATCGCGGCGATGACGCCAATCCACGCCTGACGCGTCAGTTCGATCTGAGCGGGTTGACGGCAGGCGCGCCGGTCACAATGACGGTGGACGCCTGGTGGCGCATCGAAGAAACCTACGACTATGGCTACGTGATGGCAAGTCGCGATGGCGAGGAATGGACGATCCTGCCTGGACAGCACACGCGCACCGACAACCCAACCGGCAACGCGTTGGGCGCGGGTTACACCGGCGTCAGCGGCGATGGCGATACACCAGGTTGGGTGCAGGAAGTCTACGATCTGAGCGCCTTTACCGGCGGCCCTCTGTGGGTGCAGTTCAGCTATGTCACCGATGACGCGGTCAACACCGAAGGCTGGTTTGTCGACAACGTGGCGATCCCAGCGCTGGGCTATGCTGACGACTTTGCAGGCGACGCCGCGGGCTGGACAAGCGAGGGCTGGGTGCTGACCGACAACCAATTGCCGCAGCGTTGGCTGCTGCAATGGATGACCTTCGACCACGGCCGGCTAACCGGCGTGACGCGCGTGCCGGTGAAAGCGGACGGCAGCGCACAGATCAAGATTGGTGAGCTTGGCGGCCAACGCACTGTGGTGATCGCCATCAGCGCGCTGACGCCCATCACGACGGAGCCGGCGGCGTACAAATATTGGATTGAGGATAGAAACTGAAAGCAACGATTTTCCAAACCGTTGCTTCGCAGCATTACACCCGCGCGACTTGTGGTGAGTCGCTCAGCAAGATGACGGCCTCGCGCGCGGGGATGATCACTTGCGACAACGTCCCATTGACCGCGGAATAACTGCCCCTGTTCCAGATCGCCGAAAAATGGGGCGAGACAACTCTCTTCGGCAGCGTTACATCTACGCGCTGATGATCCCGAGTGCTGTTGAAGAGCACGATGGCGTGTTGCGCGCCCAGCGTGCGCATAAAGCCAAAGACGCCCGCCTCCGCGTAAATGGTTTTATACGCGCCAGTGCGCAGGATCGCATATTGGCGGCGCAAAGAGATTGCCTGCTGGAAGAATTGCAGAAGCTCCTGATTCCACATGCTCATGTCGTGCCACGGAAACGCGCCGCGCGAAAAGGGATCGGTGGCGCCGGTCATGCCGATCTCATCGCCGTAATAGATGCACGGCGCGCCCGGCATTGTCATCTGAAAGAGTGTGGCGAGGCGCAGCGCGCTCTCATCGCCGTCCACGGTCCACAGCGTGCGCGCCGTGTCGTGGCTGTCGAGCAGGTTCATCTGCGCCTGGGCGACTTCCCACGCGTAGATGCTGTACATGTGATGAATGCCGACTTCCAGGTCGCGCGCATCCAGTTTGACCAGCGTATAGCCTCCCGGTTTGTAATCGGTGCGCAACGTCTCGGCGCCAAAGAAGCCCAGCGCCAGCCGGCTGAAGACATAGTTCATGACCGCGTCGAAGCGGTCGCCGCGCAGCCACTCACGCGCCTCATGCCAGATTTCGCCGACGATATAAGCGTCGGGGTTGCCCGCCTTGACCGTGGCGCGGAACGCCTGCCAGAACGTCGCGTCGTCGATCTCTTCAGGCACATCGAGCCGCCACCCATCGATGCCAAAGTCGATCCAGTAGCGCGCCACATCGAGCAGATATTGGCGCACGCCAGGATTGGCGATGTTGAACTTGGGCAGGGCCGGAATATCCCACCATGCATCGTAATTGTGCGGATTTTCGGCGTCATGTTCATAGGGGCGCAGCGGCCACCCGTGGACGGTGAACCAATCAATATAGGGCGAATTGCCCCCACATTCCAGAATGTGGTGAAAGGCCCAGAAGCCGCGGCTGGCGTGGTTGAAGACGCCATCCAGGACTACATACATGTTGCGCGCGTGCGCCGCGTCGAGCAGTGCGCGCAACGCGGCATTGCCGCCCAACAGCGGGTCAACCTCCATGTAGTCATAGGTGTGATAGCGGTGATTGGAGGCGGACGCAAAGATTGGGGTCAGGTAAAGGGCATTGACGCCCAGATTCTGCAGATAATCCAAGCGCTCCACAATGCCAAGCAGATCACCGCCCTGAAAACCTTGCTCCTCCGGCGGAGATCCCCAGGGTTTGAAGTAGAGCCCAGGGCTGTGCAGCGTACTTTGACTGCGTGCAAAACGATCTGGGTAAATCTGATAAAAAACAGCGTCCTTTACCCAATCTGGCGTCTGAAACGACATAGCGTGCAATTCCCTTTCAAGTGGTCGGCGTCCCTCCCCTTCTGGGGCGCCAATGAGTGACGAAAATTGTTTTTCTCTGCGCGCTACTGCATCTTGCGACTCTGCGTCAAAGCAATTTTCAAGTCGAAGCTTTGTCATGAACCAGTGCAGATTTTGTCATGGGGGGATGCAACATGTCAATTGTCATCTGGTAAAAGTTTTCAAAGGTGATTTCCAGACGTATCCGGCGTCAGGTATAATCCGGCTATGCAAAGCAATGCGATTGAGGAGGAAGCCCGTGTTTGACCCACGCGTCGATGGTCTTGCCCGTTTGCTGGTGAATTACTGCGTCGCCACGCGCCCAGGCGACTGGGTGTTGATCCGCGGCGACCTGGCCGCGCAGCCGCTGGTCGAGCGCGTCTATGCCCACGTGCTGCAAGCCGGGGGGCAGCCCACGGTGGTCTATTCTGACGATCAGTTGGACGAGTTGTTTTATCGTACTGCCAGCCAGGCGCAATTGCACTGGCTTTCGCCGGTGGACGAGCTGCTGGCCGCACGCGTCGATGCGCGCATCGTGGTGCGCGCGCCGTCCAACACGCGGGCGCTCACCGGCGTCGATCCCGACGCGCAACGCCTCCATCAACTGGCGCAGAAGCCGATCGGCGACCGCTACCGGGCGCGCGCGGCCACAGGCGCGCATCGCTGGGTGGTGACCAACTATCCATGTCCCGCCCTGGCGCAAGAGGCCGACCTGAGTCTGGCCGCGTTCGAGGAGTTTGTCTACAGCGCCACCTATGCCGACCAACCCGACCCGGTGGCCGCGTGGCAGGCTGTGCACAACCGGCAGCAGCGTCTGGTCGAGTGGCTGGCGGGCAAGTCGGACGTGGTGGTGCGCGGCCCTCATGTCAATCTGCGCCTCTCGATTGCCGGGCGCACTTTTATCAACAGCGACGGCAAGCGCAACATGCCCAGCGGCGAAATCTTCACCGGCCCGGTTGAGGATTCGGCGGAAGGATGGATACGCTTCAGCTATCCGGCGCTGCGCGGCGGGCGCGAGGTGGATGGGGTGGAACTGGTCTTTGCCCAGGGGCGCGTCGTGGAAGCTAAAGCGAGCAAGAATGAGGCCTATCTGCTCAGCCAACTCGACAGTGACGCGGGCGCACGCTATCTGGGTGAATTCGCCGTCGGTGCGAATTACCAGATTCAGCGCTTTACCAAAAACATTCTCTACGACGAAAAGATCGGCGGCACGCTGCATGTGGCACTGGGCGCAGGCTACCCAGAGACGGGCAGCCGCAACGAGTCGAGCATTCACTGGGATTTCATCTGCGACATGCGCAACGACAGCGAAATCTGGGTGGATGGCGAACTTTTTTACAAAGACGGCCAATTTGCTATTGGATAAAAGAGCTTACAGAATTTGGAGACAATTATGCTTGTCCGCGATATCATGACCAGCCCTGCCATCACCGTGACGGCAGCCACCCACATCCCCGAGGTCGCCCGTTTGCTGCGCGCCCACCAGATCAGCGGCATGCCAGTGCTTGACGAGCGCGGCGCACTGCTCGGCATCGTCACCGACCACGACCTGATTTTGCGCAACGCGCCAGTGCGCGAACCGCGCTATTTTGCCATTCTTTCCGGCTATATTCCGCTGAATTTGGAGGAGCACCGCCATTACAAGGAGCAGTTGCGCCACACCATGGCCGTCACTGCCGGCGACATGACTGAGCCTGACATCCCCACCGTCGCGCCAGAAACACCGCTGGAGCAGGCAATGGAGTTGATGCTCGACCCTAAAGTGACGATGCTGCCTGTCGTGGATGAGGGCAAAGTGGTTGGCGTCGTCAGCCGCACTGATCTGGTGCGGCTGATCGAGAAGCTGGAGGGCGCGGTTGATCCGGATGCCGCGACGCAGCGGACGGAAGCCGAACCGGTGCTGACGGGTTTGCACGAAGTGATCCTGTATGTGCAGGAGATGGGGACGCTGGTGCGCTTCTACCGCGACCAGCTTGGGCTGCACGTCGAGGAACCCGCCGACCTGGAGGACTGTAGCGCTGAAAACTGGGTTGTCCTGGACACAGGCGCCACCAAGCTGGCGCTGCACAGCGGCGGGCAGCAACGGCTGGGCGAGGACGCACCGATGCTCGTCTTTGCCGTGGCCGACCTCGCCGCGGCGCGCAGTGTGCTGATGGCGCGCGGCGTGACGCTAGAAGATCCATTCGAAGCCGCGCCGGGCGTCCTCGTCTGCCACGGACGCGACCCGGAAGGTCATCTGCTGGCGTTCCAAGAGCGATAGACGCGAGAAGATTCATCCACAGATTCCACAGATTATCCAGATGGTTTGTTGCTCGCAGCCGGATAATCTGTGGATCGAGCCTACACAGGTATGCCTGTAGAATCTTAAATAGGCGTGAAGGGGATCGCTTGCCATGAGTTTCGCTCTCCAGCAGGAGGGCGCATCCGCGTCGCGCAGAATCAACTGGCTGCCCTCCAGCCCGTAACTTCCAACATGCGCTTAGAAGCTCCAGCCTGCGCGAACGGCGCTTGATGCTTTCCGTTGCGTGGATTATACTGGCGTGCACCCAACCATCAGGAGATCCAATTGAGCCAACGAGCCACGATGTCCGAATTGTCTGCCGAACCAATTGACTTGACGCCCCTCCATCCCGTGCTGCAGCGCTATGCGCCGCAGGGACGCGGTGGGCTGCTACCCGCGCTGCTCGACGCGCAGGCGCTGTACGGTTTTCTACCACAGCCCGTCACCGCCGAGATCGCGCGTGCGCTCGGTGCGCCCCTGGCCGATGTGCATGGCGTCATCGAGTTTTACGCGCTGCTGTACAGCGAGCCGGTCGGCAACACCGTGTTGCGCGTCTGCACCGATCCAGCCTGCGCGCTGCGCGGCGGCGAGGCAGTGCTCGCGGCGGCCTGCCAGCTTGCCGGCGTGAAAGAAGGCGAAACCGCGACCGATCACCGCGTCACCGTGGAGCGTTCGCCTTGTCTGGGACATTGCAATTCGGGCGTGTCGGTCAACGTTTCCTTTGGCATGCCTGTACGCAACACCACCTACGCCCATGTCGCACCCGACACCGTCGCCGAACTTTTCGACGGTCGCGGCCGCACCACCGCGGACTTCTGGAGTGAAGATTATGTGGGCGGCGATCTGAGCATCGTCACGCCACTCTGCGGGCGTGGGCGCCGCACGCGGCTGATCGAGTACGAATCGGTCGGCGGCATGCAGGCGCTGCGCAAGGTGCTGACCACGATGACGCCGCAACAGGTGATCGACACCATGCGCCAGTCCGAGTTGCTGGGGCGCGGCGGCGCGGCCTTTCCCACGTGGGCCAAGTGGGACGGCGCGGCCAAAGCCTCAGGGCAGCCCAAATATTTCGTCATCAACGCTGACGAGTCGGAGCCAGGCACTTTCAAAGATCGCGTGCTGCTCGAAGGCGATCCGTGCCGTGTGCTGGAAGGCGCCATCATCGGGGCATATGCGATCGGCGCGGCGCGCATCTATATCTATATCCGCGGTGAATATCCGCTCGCCATCGAGCGCGTCGACGCGGCACTGGCGGAATTGCGGGCCGCTGGCTATCTGGGCGAGAACATTTTGGGGACAGATTATTGCGTCGATGTTGAGATTCGCAGCGGCGCCGGCGCTTACATCTGCGGCGAGGAAACCGCGCTCTTCGAGTCGATCGAAGGCAAGCGTGGCTTTCCGCGCATCAAACCGCCCTTCCCCACCACCCACGGTCTCTTTGGCAAACCCACCGCCATCAACAATGTCGAGACGCTGGCGCAGGCGCCCTACATCCTGATCCACGGGCCGGACGCGTTTCAACGCCTCGGCACCGCGGAATCGACCGGGCCAAAGCTGCTTTGCGTGTCGGGCGATGTGGTGCGCCCCGGCCTCTACGAAATTGGCTTTGGCGCCACGCTGCGCCATCTCATTGAAAACCTGGCGGGCGGCGTGGTCGGCGGCGCGTTGCAGGCGTTGCTCGTCGGCGGCGCGGCCGGCATGTTTGCCACACCCGCCGAACTCGACACGCCGATCACCTTTCAGGGGCTGCGGTCGGCGGGGCTGACGCTCGGCTCCGGCGCCATCATGGTCTTCAACGACAAGCGTGATCTGCGCGACGTGCTGCGCCGATTGGGGCGCTTTTTTGCCCATGAGTCCTGCGGGAAGTGTTATCCCTGCCAGTTGGGGACGCAGCGTCAATTCGAGATCCTGGATCGCCTGGCCGAGGGGCGCGCGTTGCCCGGCGATGTCATCCGCCTGGAGGATGTGGGCTGGACCATGACCGATGCTTCGCTGTGTGGGTTGGGACAGACCGCGGCCAGCGCGGTGCTGAGCGCCATGCAACGCTGGCCTCATCTCTTCGAGCAGGAAGGTGCACGATGAGCAATGTCACCCTGACGATCGACGGAAAGCTCATTGCCGCGCCGGACGGCGTCACGATTCTCAAGGCGGCGGCAACCGCGGGCATCGACATCCCAACGATCTGCTATCACGAGGCGTGCACAGCGAACGCGCTCTGCCGGCTGTGCGTGGTGGAAATCGAGAAGCAGCGGCTGCTGCAACCGGCGTGCGTCGTTCCAGTGCGCGAGGGGATGGTCGTCCAGACGCGCAGCGCGCGCGTGGAGCGCAGCCGGCGCACGATCCTGGAGATGCTGGACTCCGCAGTTGATCTTGCCGATGCGCCGGAAATCCAGGCGCAGATGGCGGAATACAGCGTCGATCATGACCGCTTTCCCGATGCCGAGCGCCGCGAGCCGCCGGTGATCGACGACAACCCAATGTACGTGCGTGACTATGCCAAGTGCGTGCTCTGCTGGCGCTGCGTGCAAGTCTGTGCGGAGGATGCGCAGTACACCTTTGCGCTCAGCTTCGACGGCCGCGGCTTTGAGACGCAGATCGGCGTCTTTTTCGACCAGCCAATGCCGGAGACGAGCTGCGTCTTCTGCGGCCAGTGCGTGGGCGTCTGCCCCACTGGTGCGCTCAAGCCGCGGCGCGAGTGGCTGCTGGAACAAGGCAAGACGCCGGAAGAGATCATGGAGCTGACGCGCTCGGAGCGGCGGGGGAAGAAGAGGAAGAAGGGAGGGGGAGATTAAGAGATTGGAGATTGGAGATTAAGGATATATCGCCGATGTAAACAATCTCCAATCTCTTAATCTCCAATCTCCACCCAAAGGCGCCTATGTTCGAACTTTCCACTCTTCTCTTCGGCCTGCTCTCCGCGGCGGCGTGGGGGGCGGGCGATTTTTGCGGCGGCCTGGCGTCGAAACGAGCACATGTCTATACAGTCGTGCTGGTGGCGGAGTTTATCGGCGCGCTGGTGCTGGCCGGGCTGGCGCTGCTGCTTGGCGAACGCGTCCCTGGCCTGACCCATCTCCTGTGGGCCGGAGCGGGCGGTGTGGCCGGTGTGATCGGGCTGCTGGCGCTGTACGGAGGCTTGTCGTCGGGGCAGATGGGCATCGTGGCGCCACTCTCGGCCGTGATTGCCGCCATCGTGCCGATTGCCGCGAGTATGGTGGCCGAAGGATGGCCGACGCCGGCGCAGCTTGCGGGGTTTGTGGCGGCGCTGGCCGCGGTGTGGTTGCTGGCAGGCGGGTCAGGGCGTGCGATTGCCCGCAGCGAGCTTGGCTATGCCGCGCTGGCCGGGCTGGGCTTTGGCTTGTACTTTGTGTTGATCGACCAGGCCACCGATGCCGGCGTCTTTTGGAACCTGGCCTTTGCCCGCACGATGGGCGGCCTCCTGCTGCTTGGCATCGTGCTGGCGACGCACAAACCGTTGCTGCCGGGCCGCGCCGTGTGGCCGCTCAATATTGGCGCCGGCGTACTCGACGCGGGCGGCAATCTCTTTTTTGCGCTGGCCGCACTGGCTGGCCGGCTCGATGTGGCCGCGGTGCTGGCGTCCCTTTATCCAGGGATGACGGTGCTGCTGGCCTGGGCCGTGCTGGGCGAGCGCCTCAACCGGCCGCAGACGATTGGCGTGGCCGCGGCGCTTGTGGCGATTGTGCTGATTGCGGTGTAGTCGTGGGTAAATCGCAACGGCTGAAAGTGTGGCCGGCTGACTGAACACGGTTGAGTTGAATCCAGCTTCCCCATTGACTTAGTCTATAACTTAGTCTATTGTAGTACTATCGTATCCATCTGATGCGTTTGCTTCTGGCTGATGCAGGTGGCGTGTAGTCCAAGCGAGAAGTTCATGACAATTACCGTTAACATCCATGAAGCAAAAACGCACCTCTCTCGCCTGCTTGAACGCGTTGCCGGGGGCGAACAAGTCATTATTGCGAAGGCTGGGAAACCAGTGGCGATGTTGACGCCGATCACATCGGCGCCAGCAGAACGCGTCCCCGGCATCGACAAAGGTCGCCTCTTGATCGGGTCTGAATTTGATGCGCCGCTGCCGGAATTCGACGAATGAAGGCAATGCTTGACACCCATTCCTTCCTCTGGTGGAATGCAGACGACAGCCAGCTTTCGGCGGCGGCGCGCCAGGTGATCGCTGCTGGCAGCAATGAGATCTATCTCAGCGCCTGCTGTGCCTGGGAAATTACCATCAAAGCGGCAAAGGGACGGCTGCTGCTGCCAGAAGCCGCCGACGACTATGTGAAACAGCGCCTTGAGCATTACGGCTTCCGCGTATTGCCGATTGAATTGAGCCATGTTTTGCAGAGCTACAAGCTGCCACCGCTACATCACGACCCGTTTGATCGGCTTCTGGTAGCGCAAAGTCAGGTCGAAAAGCTTCCGCTCATTTCCGGCGACAGCGAAATCGCACGCTACGCCGTGGACATCATCTGGTAGTCAAAGAAAGCACACACCATGATCAGCCCAGATCACATTACGTCCACCACCTGCCCCTACTGCGGCGTCGGCTGCAACCTGCACTTGCACGTCAAGGACGATTTTATCTATCGCGTCACCTCGCCGCACGACGCGGTGGTCAACCAGGGCAACCTGTGCGTCAAGGGGCGCTTTGGCTACGACTTTATGTACCATCCCGACCGCGTGACGACGCCGCTGATCCGCCGGACGCGGCAGCAGCCGGGACAGCGCACGCAGGCTTTTGACCGCAGCGAGTGGCGCGAGGCAAGTTGGGACGAAGCGCTCGACTATGTGGCCGACCGTCTGGTCGAGATCTACCGGCGCGACGGCGGGAAAGCGATGGCCGTCTACTGCTGCGCCAAGGCCACCAACGAGGACAACTATCTGCTGCAGAAGCTTTTTCGTGCGCTCTTCCGCACCAACAATGTGGATCACTGCACGCGGCTCTGTCACGCCGGCAGCGTGGCCGCGCTGCTGCTGTCGCTCGGCACCACGGCGATGAGCAACACCGCGGCCGAGGTCATCCACAGCGATTGCTTTATCGTCACCGGCTCCAACACCACCGAGAACCATCCGATCATCGCCTTGCAGATGAAGAGAGCGGTGCGCGACTACGGCGCCAAGCTGATCGTCATCGACCCGCGACGGCTGGAGTTGTGCGACTTCGCCACCCTCTGGCTGCCGCTCAAGCCAGGCACAAACGTTCCACTTTTCACGGCCATGGCGCACGTGATCGTCCAGGAGGGGCTGGTCAATCGAGAATTTATCGAGGCGCGCACCATCGGTTATGACGAGTTCGTGCGCTCACTGGAACCCTTTACGCCCGCATACGCCGAATCGATCACCGGCGTCGACCGCGCTCTGATTGTCGAGGCAGCGCGGCTCTACGCCACCGCCAGAAACGGCGCCATCTTCTGGGGCATGGGCATCTCACAGTTCAGCAACGGCACCGCCGGCGCGCTGGGGCTGATCCACCTGGCGTTGCTCACCGGGCATATCGGCCGGCTGGGCACGGGGCTGAATCCGTTGCGTGGACAGAACAACGTGCAGGGTGCGTCGGACGCGGGCGCGATGCCTTTTCACTATCCAGGATACATGGAAGTCGATAAGGAGGAGAACGCGCGCAAGTGGGAAATGGCCTGGAACATTGAGCCAGGTGGGCTAAACCGCACGCGCGGATTGACAACGACCGAAATTCTCTCGCACGCGCATCCAGGCGGCGTGCGTGCGCTTTACATCATGGGCGAAAACCCGATGATGACCGAGCCAAATCTCAACGTCACCCGCCTCCATATGGAGCAACTGGAGTTTTTGGTGGCGCAGGATCTCTTTATCAACGAGTCGGGCGCCTACGCCGACGTCTTTCTGCCGGCAACGTCGTGGGCGGAAAAGGATGGCACCTTCACCAACACCGACCGCCGCGTGCAGCGCGTGCGTCACGCGATTGCCCCGCGCGGGCAATCGCGTCCTGATGCAGAGATCGTCTGCGACCTGGCGCGACGCATCGAGCAGCGGCTGGGGCGGCCAGCAAGCGCGGGCTGGAATTACGCCGGCCCGGAGGAAATCTACCGGGAGATGGCCGATGTGGTCTCCATGTTCGCGGGCATCACCTATGCGCGCATTGAGGAGAGCGGACTGCAATATCCCACGCCCGACGCCACGCATCCTGGCACGCCTTTTCTCTTTGCCGAGACCTTCCCGTCGGGGCGCGGGCGCTTCTTCCCGCTGGAATACATCCCCGTGGCCGAGGAAGCCGACGACGAGTATCCCTTCATCCTCACCACCGGGCGCCTGCTGGAGCACTGGCATGGCGGCACGATGACGCGCCATTCGCAACTCAATACGCTCTATCCTGCGCCGATGGTGGAGATGCACGAGATCGACGCGACGCGGCTGGCGGTGCAAACGGGAGATGCCGTGCGCGTCACCTCGCGGCGCGGGTCAGTCGTGCTGCGCGTGGAAATCTCACCGAAGGCGCGGCCGGGCGTCGTCTTTATCCCGATGCACTTCACCGAGGCCGCGGCCAACCTGCTCACCATTGATGCGCTCGACCCACAGGCCAAAATCCCTGAATTCAAGGCGTGCGCCGTCGACATTCAGATTGCAGATGTAGCAGACGCGCAACAAGTTCCTGCCGTGGAACTGCGCGGTCGCTATTGAGCGACATCGTCCTTCGCCCCTTGCACCTTTGACAAACCAGGTTGTGACAAAATGCACAATAGCGGTGCGCCAATTTTGTGCACTTTGCCCGATGCGCCTATAATCGTGTCTATACTACAATAAGTGTGAAGTTTACTGGGGAGCAAACTTCACACACATTCACCTCTCCCGGCAACGGGAAACCTCTTCTTTCCTCCGGGCGTCCATCGCCGGGCACACCC